>JASFUE010000078.1:0-11612 GCA_050050435.1 Burkholderiales bacterium
GACTGATATCAGGTACAAGGAAGCGTCGCTGGACGAGGAGACCTATCGCAAGCTGGTCCACTTTTCCAGCCGTCTGTTCGAGCGCCTCGAGTGCCGTGATTACGCCCGGTTCGATTTCCGGGCCGACAGTGAAGGCAGGGTCAAACTGCTCGAAGTCAATCCCAATCCGGGCTGGTGCTGGGACGGCAAGCTCAATCTCATGGCGGGATTTGCCGGCATTGAGTACAAGCAGCTGCTGGAGATGATCCTGAATGCGGCCAAAGAACGCATCGCTCACTCCAGCTAGTCTGAAGACCGGGCCGGGTTGAGAACACTGGCGCCCTGCGATGCGCCGTAACGCCTACCAGCAACTGGAAAAGCGCTTCAAGCGGATCCATCTGCTCAGGAGCATTGGCCACCTGTTGCGCTGGGATGGCGAAGTGATGATGCCCTCGGGCAGCACCGGCATTCGTGCCGAGCAGCTTGCGTTGCTGGAGACTGAAAGCAATTCCATATTGCGTTCGAAACAGACCGCGATGCTGCTTGATCGCGCTGAATCGAGCCCGGACTTGCTCGATGACTGGCAGGTCGCCAACCTGCGTGAAATGCGGCGGCTGTGGCAGCACGCCAACGCGATTCCCAACCGGCTGGTCTATGCCTTTCATCGTGTAACCACGCAAGCTGATATCCAGTGGCGCCGCGCAGTCGGGGAAGACAATTTTGATTTGCTGGCGCCTTCGTTGCAGGCGGTTGTTTCGGTGGTACGCGAGCGTGCCGCGGTGTTGGGTGACGCCTTGCAGGCCGATCCCTACGATGCCTTGCTCGATGCGCATGATCCAGGACGACGCAACGACGAACTGGAGCGTATCTATGTCACACTGCGCACCGGACTGGCCGATTTGATCGGCCCGGTGATGGACAGGCAGTCAGCGTACCCGCCGCTGGCACCTACCGGCCCGGTTAGCGTCGAAAGGCAAAAGGCGCTGTGCAAGGCAGTGATGGAGCGCATCGGTTTTCCGTTTCACAAAGGCCGGCTCGATGAAAGCTTGCATCCGTTCACCGAGGGCACGGCCGAAGACATCCGGGTAACCGCGCGCTTTGACGAGAACAATTTTCTCGGTGCCCTGATGGGCGTGCTGCACGAGACTGGTCATGCCATGTATGACTGTGGTTTGCCGGCGCAATGGTCAACCCAACCCGTCGGGCGTGATCGCGGCATGGCCATTCACGAAAGCCAGGCGTTGTTCCTGGAAATGGTAATCGGGCGCAGCCGGCAATTCACGCAGTTTTGCGCACCACTTGCTGCCAGCGTTTTCGGTGTGCAGGGGCAGCCGTGGTCGCCGGAGAATCTGTACCGGCTCGCGACCCGGGTTGACAGAAGCTGTATTCGCATGGATGCGGACGAGGTAACCTATTCGATCCATGTAATGCTGCGCTGGGAACTGGAGCGCGATCTGTTAAACGATGCGTTGCAGGTCCGTCATCTTCGCGAGGCGTGGAACGAGAAAATGCGCACGTACCTGAACGTCTTGCCCGAATCCGACAACGACGGCTGTTTGCAGGATTCACACTGGCCGCTGGGCTATTTCGGTTATTTCCCGACTTATACCATGGGCCAGGTGATCGCGGCACAATTGTCCGCGGTATTGCAGCACCATTATCCAGAGGTGATCGACGCCGTGGCTGCGGGCGATTTCCATCCGCTGTTCCAGTGGCTGAACCAGAACATCTATTGCCACGGAGCAAAGCTGGGGGTGTCCCAACTTCTGTCGACTGCAACCGGAGAAAACGCCAATCCGGTTCATCTGACCGATTATCTGCGCGACAAGTATCTGCCGGACTGAGCAAAAGCGCTTCGTGTGCCCGGATCGGGTGCAAAAAAGGCTCAGAGCGAGGCGCGATAATTTTCGTAGCTGTAGGTTACGCGGGTGTCTTCCGTGTCGCGCGAGGTGCGCACGTTTCCCTTGCCGTCCTCGATGGTTACCGTGGTCTCTTCTACCGCGTGTGAACGATGTGGAATCAGGGTGTCGGGTTCGGCGACGATTTCGATGGTCTTGACCACTGAAATGTGTTTGACGTTGACCGGCTCGCCAACGGTTTTTTCGAGATATGTGCTCATCGCCGAGCGGAAATTCTCGCCGGTGACGCTTGCCGTAAATACGAGTTTCACGCACTGCGTCGCGCTGGTGCCGCAGGAAACCAATCCGGCAATGCGCCGTGAAACGTCCATAGCGAACGGGGTATCTCCCAGAATCGGCGCGTAGTAATTTTCGCTGAACCGGTACGGTTGTCCCGGCACGTAGGAACTGCCAATCCAGCCACCGACGGTCTTGTTCCACTCATCCGTGGCCGCGGCGGCCAGAAACTGTTCGGTCAAGCCCGGCCTGATCACATCAAGGATCTTGTCCTTCTTGTCCCTGAGATCGGCCGGGAGGCTGGAAACCAAAGCGTTCTCGATACGTTGGCGAAACGCCGGCAGGTTGTCCACCCGAATGAATTCACCCTCGCGACTAACGACATAGTCGGGTATTTCCGAGCTCAGTTGATCGAGCAGGGAATTGAGGTAGTTGTTCTTGTCGTCATCTTTCAGACCGGTGAGCTTCTGGCGCATCATCCGCGTACTCACGACCAGCTCGTCGGCATTGCCCGGACGTACCGTGTTGAGGTAGGTTGCTTTGAGTTCGGATGTCTCGCCGCGCTTGACCGATTTCTGCTCCAGACTGACCGCTGATTGCATGGAATGCGGCCAGGCAAAATTCAGGGCGATGCGTTGCCGGGACGGGCGCGGATTCGTTGATTCGTGAAAGCTGGAAATGATCTTCCCGAGTGCGTCTTTCTCGGCGGCATAATCTGACGCTGCGACCCAGGCGACAACGTGGTGCATGGCGGCATGGCCGGCAATCACGGTGCTCACGTATGTCAGTGGAACATCGTCGATATCGCCTGTTACGACGAACCGATGTGCTTCCGCGCCATTGATTTGGACCGGTTGCCCGCGACTGGCGGTGGAATTGTTCAGCACACTTTTCAAGCCCTCCATATAGCTGGTGGAGAACTCACTGATCGGCGTGGCTTCGATCTCGCCCGGGTAGTAACTGTTGACGATAAGGTATGCACTGCCGTCGCTCTTTGCGACGCGGATTGTCGCATCCGGACTGAAGTCGGGCCGGACGGCCCAGCCGGCTGGTGTGGACAGTTCGGATAATCCGTCGTCGGAATAAATCGTTTGCGTTAGCGCTTGCCGGGCAACCGGAGTGGCTCGTTGCGGCGCCGTGGTACAACCGGCAGCGAGCAGAGCAACAACAATGAGTGCGGTGGCAAAACGCCGATGAATTCCGCGGAATCTTATGTTCATAAAATGTGTGTGCAGGCAGGCTTATGAGTCCCGGATGATCCTGCAACGATTGTGCCATTGGCCCGAATTGCACATCGATGCCTGCGACCCGTACTTGAGTGCATCCGTGAGAAGCCGGATTACATTCCCATCAGTGTCTTGATGTGTACGCAGGTGCTGCGTGCCAGCGCGCCCAGGTCGTATCCGCCTTCCAGTGTCGACACAATGCGGTCATGGCAATGTGCGCTGGCGTAGTCCACCAGCGTTTGCGTAATCCACTGAAAATCTTCCTCGGTCAGTCGCATATCCGCCAGCGGATCCATATGATGCGCGTCAAAGCCGGCGGAAATCAGCAGCATTTGCGGCTGGAACCGTTGCATGTGAGGCAACCACTGAGTCTCGACAGCCTCGCGGTATGCGTCGCCGTTGCTGCCGGCGGGCAGCGGGCAGCGAACGATGTTGGGCGCAGGACTGCCTGGAGCGGCATGCGGATAGAACGGGTACTGGAAGATGGAGCAATACAGTACCTGGTCGTTACCCTGAAAAATGTGCTCGGTGCCATTGCCGTGGTGCACGTCGAAATCGAGTATTGCAACGCGGTCCATGCCGCCATGGGTCAAGGCGTGTGCTGCGGCCACGGCAACATTGTTGAAGAAGCAAAATCCCATGGCGCGATCATGTTCGGCGTGGTGTCCGGGCGGACGAACGGCACAGAATGCATTCAGTGCCTTGCCCGAGAGGACCAGATCAACGGCGGCAATCGATGCACCGGCAGCGTGCAATGCCGCGTCGAGCGTGTGCGGCGTCATGAGTGTGTCCGGATCGATTTCCAGCACACCGGTTTTTGGTGCGCGGGCGATGATGCCCTGCACGTAACCGGCGTCGTGTACCCTTTCGAGCTGGCTGATCGATGCTTCCGGCGCATCGACCTTGTAAAGAAAGTCGGCAACGCGTTGCGCAATCAACTGATCGTCGATGGCCTGAAGGCGAGCCGGGCTTTCCGGATGGCCCCGGCCCATGTCATGAAGCAGGTAGGACGGATGTGTTAGATATGCGGTCTGTCGCATCGTTTGGTTCCAGACTAGGTGGTTCTACAATAGACAGGGTGCTATTTTCGACAGCGCGCGTATCTGCCGTCATGGCGACGCGTCACGCTGGTCTTTTCGGAAGATGAAATTGGTACTTCATTGGCTCACGTCTGCTGAGATACCGTGGGGTTGAAATGCTTTTTTCAAGTCCCCTGTGTCCGGACTGGTGGGTTTCTGAGCGCCAGTTATCGGAGAGCCCGCTATTGCCTTCCCTGTCTTCCGGCTGTTTGTTTCATGCTATTTGTTTCAAGCTGTCCGTTTTTCAGGATAACCAGATTTCGTTTCTGACCCATTATGTACCAGCATTATCTCAAGACTCTGTTCGAACCTGAATCGATTGCCCTGTTCGGCGCCAGTGAACGCGAGAACTCCGTTGGTGCGGTGGTATTGCACAATCTGCTCGAAGGTGGTTTCAAGGGCAGGATCTTCGCAATCAATCCGAAGCACGACCGTGTGCAGGGGCAGCGTTGCCATCGCAGTGTGGCTGATATCGACCAGCGCGTCGACCTGGCCGTGGTGGCCGCACCGGCACAAGCCGTACCGGGTATTATCGACGAGTGCGGCCAACGCGGCATTCGTAACGCGGTTGTGCTGTCGGCCGGTTTTCGCGAGATTGGCAAGCAAGGGCGTGCGCTCGAAGACCAGGTAGTATCGATCGCGCAACGCCATGGGCTGCGCTTCGTCGGTCCCAACTGCCTCGGCATCATGCGCCCGGCGATTGGTTTTAACGCCACTTTCAACAAAGGTGGTGCCTTTCCGGGGAAGCTGGCGCTGGTGTCACAGTCCGGTGCGCTTTGCACGGCCATTCTCGACTGGGCGTACAGCCAGGAAATCGGTTTTTCCTCGGTCATTTCCATGGGTATTTCGGCCGATATCGGTTTCGGCGAAGTTCTCGACTACCTGTTATATGACCAGCAGACCGAAAGTATCCTGCTCTATATAGAAGGAATCGAAAGCGCGCGTGCTTTCCTGAGCGGATTGCGTGCGGCAGCCCGGGTCAAGCCGGTGATGGTGCTCAAGGTCGGACGGCACGAAAGCGGCGCCCGCGCGGCACTTTCGCACACCGGCGCGATGGCCGGTTCGGATGACGTGTTCGACGCCGCGCTGCGCCGTGCCGGGGTGGTGCGCGGCGAGCGTATCAATGATCTTTTCAACGCCGCCACGATGCTCGAGTCCGGCCAGAGGACCAGGGGCGAGCGCCTGACCATCGTCACCAATGGCGGTGGTCCGGCCGCGGTGGCAAGCGACCATGCCAGCGATCTCGGTATTCCTCTGGCGCAACTGGCGCCGGAAACGATTACGCAGCTCGATGCGGTGTTGCCGCCAACCTGGTCGCGTGGCAATCCGGTTGACATCATTGGTGACGCCAGTGCCGAGCGCTACCAGAAAGCGATCGCGATTTGCCAGAAGGATCCGAACACGGACGGGCTGCTGGTCATTCTTGCACCCCAGGCCATGACCAGTCCGCTGGAAGTGGCAAAAACAGTGGCAGGCCTGGCGGCAAACTCGCGCAAGCCCTTGTTGACTTGCTGGATGGGGGGTGGTCAGGTACAGGCCGGGCGTGACTATCTGAGCCACGCCGACATTCCCGGTTTCCGCACGCCGGAGTCGGCGGTTGATGGATTTTCCTACCTCACTAATTTCTATCGAAACCAGCAACTGCTGTTGCAAACGCCAGGCCCGATGCGCCTGGATCACAAGCCCGACGTCGATGGCGCCCGACTGATTATTGACGGTGTGCTGTCCGAGCAGCGTTCAGTGCTCACCGAACTCGAGTCCATGGCCTTGCTCTCGTCGTTTGGTGTCCCGACGGTGCATGCCGGACTGGCGCGCTCACCAAGTGAAGCACTGTTGCTGGCCGAGTCTATTGGCTTCCCGGTGGTGATGAAGATCTATGCACCGGAAATCAGCCATAAGTCCGATGTGGGTGGCGTGCGCCTGGGAATCACCGACGCCGCTGGTGTACAAAAAGCTTATCGTGGCATTGTTGATTCGGTGAGGCAGCACAAACCGGAAGCCGACATTGTCGGCGTGGTCGTCGAGGCAATGTACAACGACACCAATGGCCGCGAATTGCTGGTGGGCCTGAATCGTGATCCGGTGTTTGGCCCGGCAGTGATGTTTGGTGCGGGTGGCACGACTGCCGAGGTCTTGCGCGATCGCGCGATCGCGCTGCCTCCGCTGAACACCCTGCTCGCAGAGGACATGATCTCGCGCACGCGTGTCTCGGAAATCCTTGGTGCATTCCGTCACATGCCACCGGCAGCGGTCAATGAAATCGTGCAGGTGTTGTTGCGCATATCGGAGATGGCTTGTGAACTGCCGCAGATCAGGGAACTTGACATCAATCCGCTGATGGTCAACGAGCACGGCGCTGTGGCTGTGGATGCGCGAGTGGTGATCGAGCGCTATCCGGCCGGGCGCAGTCCGTATCAGCACATGGCGATTCATCCGTATCCGAGCCATCTTCTGAGCAGGCAACAATTACCCGAGGGAACGTCTCTGGTCATCCGTCCCATCCGCCCCGAGGATGCCCGGATCGAACGCGAATTCGTGCGCCAGTTGTCGCCCGAATCGAAATACTTCCGTTTCATGTACAACCTGACCGAACTCACTCCCGAAATGCTGGCGCGTTTTACCCAGATCGATTACGACCGGGAGATGGCGCTGATCGCAGTACTCGAACTGGATCAGGGAGAAATGGAAATCGGTGTTGCCCGCTACATTATCAACGCCGATAAGGTGAGCTGTGAATTTGCCGTCGTGGTTGACGACAAATGGCGTCGGCGCGGAATTGCCGGGCGCTTGATGGAGAAGCTGATTGATTGCGCGCGCAGCAGAGGCCTGGAAATCATGGAAGGCTACGTCCTGCAGGACAACAAGGAAATGCTCAGCTTCTGCAAGTCCATGGGTTTCTCGATCCATCACGATGCAGACGATCCGCACGTGAGGCGAGTGCGTAAAATCCTGTAACGTACAGTACCGGTCGCTGGTTCGACCGGCGAGTTGTGAGCGGCCGCGCGGGCCGCCGCGTTTTATGCCGTCTTGTCTTATTCTGCCTCGTTCTATACCGGTTTGTTCTATGCTGCGGTGCTGGTTTCAGCTTCGATTGCGCGTTTGTACGCAGGTCTTTGCGTCACTCTTTCCCAATATGGCTTGACGCTGTCAGGGAAGTCCTCGTCCATCAAGCGCAGGTAGGCGCGCAGCGTCAGTCCAAGCATGATGTCAGCACCGGAAAACGTCTCGCCAAGTATCCATGTCTTGCCGTTCAGGGCCGTACCGAGCACTTGCGCGCACGCACGTGCCCGTGACTTCATTTCGTCGATCACCGCTGGCAGCGGTGATCCGGCGAACTCGCGCTTGTGGTTGACGATTTCGCCAAGCGGTCTGGAAAAAGTCGCCTCCGCATACCAACACCACTGTAGATAAATAGCGTGCTCGGCGGAACCCGTTGCCGGCTGCAGCTTCCCCTTGCCATAGCAATCGAGCACGTACTGGTTTATTGCCCCCGACTCGAACATGATCAGGTCACCGTCAATGAGCGCCGGCACTTTTCCAAGCGGATTCAATAACCGGTACTCCGGACCCTTTCGATAGGGCGAGGCCATATCCACTGCCACGATTTCGTAAGGAATTTCAAGCTCCTCGCAAAGCCAGATGGCGCGGAATCCGCGCGTTCTCGGTGCATGATAGATCTTCAGCATTCAATTCTCCCCCGTTCTTCTTCCGCTAACTGGCTGGCGGCGCGTTCGTGCCGGTTGCCGCCGGCCATGTCGGCAGCACGCGGCAGATTCAGGGCGAAGTCTAACCCGTCACCGGTACGGAACTTTGCCGACCGAGGTTGATCGGGCAATTAACGCTTCCAAACAGATAGTTGCAGACGCCGCCCGAATGCGCTTCGAGTCTCTTGATTATTGGCCAATTGCCGCCATCTAAAGAACCATCAAGGAGACCCGCAAATGAATTCCAGAGACTTGTCCCGCTTCATGTGGAGTGAAGCGCTTTCAATGCTCGACCGTGCTGACCGGTTGCACCGACAGTTCGTGCGACCGGCTTCAGCGCAGGTGCCAACGTGGGAGCCGCCGGTCGATGTCGTGGAAACGGCAAATCACCTGCGCGTGACCGTGGCGTTGCCGGGCGTGCCGGCAGACACCATCAGGCTGTCGCGCGAACCCGATGCGATCGTGATTTCGGCGCGCCGGGTGTTTCCTGTCAGCGCGGCTGAAAGCGGCCGCGGGGCGCGGATACGCGCGCTCGAAATTCCGCACGGCCGCTTTGAACGGCGCATCGCCATGTCGACGCAGGCATTATCGCTGGTTGAACAACGCATTCACGACGGTTGTCTCACTCTTATCTTCACCAGGAAGGAATCATCATGAAAATCTGGCACGGCTTGAAACAAGCGCTTACCAGCGATGAAGCTGGCGGCTCGGTGCCCGCTGCCGGGGCGCGTGACCAGGGCGCGGCGTCCAAACCCATTCCCGATGACGCGATGATCATCATTCCATTGAGAAACGCCGTGATGTTTCCCGGCGTGATGTCGCCATTGTCAATCGGGCGTGCCAGTTCCGTGGCGGCGGCCCAGGAAGCTGCCCGCAGCGAAAAACCGATCTGCTTCGTGTTGCAGCACGAGGCGGAAACGAACGAGGTGACGCCGGAGGATGTGCACTGGGTCGGAACGGCCGGCCAGGTCGTTCGCTACGTGACCGCACCGGATGGTGCGCACCACCTGATCACCCAGGGGCAGTCGCGCGTGCGCGTGCTCGAGTTCCTCGAAGGCTGGCCCTTTATGGTCGGCCGGGTTGCGCCGATCGAAACCACCGAGACCATGACGCCCGAGATCGAGGCGCGTTTCCTGCAGCTCAAGGAACGCTCGGCGGAAGCCATCCAGTTGCTGCCCAACGTCAATGAGGAACTGATCGGCGCGGTACAACAAATCAACTCGCCGGGCCTGCTCGCCGACATGGTTGCCAATTTGATGGACGTCAAGGCCGACGAGAAACAGGCCGTTCTCGAAAGATTCGATATCCGGCAACGGCTCGATCTGGTGCTCGACATGCTCGGTCAGCGCCTCGAGGTGCTGCGCCTTTCGCGCGAGATCAGCGACAAGACGCGCAAGGAATTCGACGAACGCCAGCGCGAGCATGTTCTGCGCGAACAGATGCGCCAGATCCAGAAAGAACTCGGGGATGATGAAGGTTCTGCCGCCGAGGTCGAGGAGCTCAAGAATGCAATAGAAGAAGCGGGCATGCCGGAGGAGACTCTCAAGCATGCGCGCAAGGAATTGAAGCGCCTCGAACGCATGAGTGACAGTGGCGGCGAGTACCCGATGTTGCGCACCTACCTGGAATGGTTAACCGAACTGCCGTGGAAGGACGAACCGCAACAGGCGATCGACATGGCGGAGGCGCGTCGCATTCTCGACGAGGATCACTACGGTCTGGAAAAGATCAAGCGGCGTATTCTCGAATACCTCGCGGTAAGAAAACTCAATCCGCAAGGCAAGAGCCCGATCCTGTGTTTCGTCGGACCGCCCGGGGTTGGCAAGACCTCGCTGGGTCAGTCGATCGCACGTGCGACCAGCCGTGCCTTCCAGCGCGTTGCACTGGGTGGCACCCATGACGAAGCAGAGATTCGCGGGCACCGGCGCACTTATATCGGCGCCATGCCAGGCAACATCATTCAGGCAATCCGGCGTGCAAAGTCGCGCGCTGGGGTGCTCATGCTGGACGAAATTGACAAGCTCGGTGCCGGCGGTTTCCATGGTGACCCCTCGAGCGCCTTGCTCGAAGTGCTCGATCCGGAGCAAAACGCCAGGTTCCGTGACAATTATCTGGGCGTGGATTTCGATCTGTCCCGGGTCATGTTTATCGCCACGGCGAACGTGCTCGATACGATTCCCGGGCCGTTGCGTGATCGCATGGAAATCATTCAGCTCCGGGGATACACCGAGGAAGAAAAACTGGAAATCGCCAGACGCTATCTGATCAAGCGCCAACTCGAAGCCAACGGGCTCAATGAGGAGCAGGCGTCGCTATCCGATGCTGCTATTCGCGAGATGATCAGCGGTTACACCCGTGAAGCGGGTGTGCGCAATCTGGAGCGCGAGATCGGTTCGGTATTCCGTTCAGTGGCAATGAAAATCGCCGAAGGCACGGCGGACTCGGTCATGGTTGATGTCGATGATCTGCATGACATCCTCGGTGCGCGCAAATTCGAAAACGAATTGGCGCAACGCACTTCCGTGCCAGGGGTTGCTACCGGCCTCGCGTGGACGCCGGTTGGCGGAGATATCCTGTTTATCGAGGCATCCAAGGTGCCGGGGTCAGGCAAACTGATTCTGACCGGGCAACTCGGTGATGTCATGAAGGAATCGGCGCAGGCCGCACTGACACTGGCCAAGGGCTATTTCGACGAGTCCCTCGACAAGATGGATGTGCACGTGCACGTGCCGGCGGGCGCAACGCCAAAAGATGGTCCGAGTGCCGGAACCGCCATGTTTCTTGCGCTGGTGTCGCTGTTGTCCGGGCGGCCAGTGCGTGCCGACGTTGCCATGACCGGTGAGGTTTCGCTGCGCGGTCTGGTGATGCCCGTCGGCGGCATCAAGGAAAAAGTACTGGCGGCGCTACGCGCCGGTATCAAGACGGTGATGCTGCCCAGGCGCAATGAAAAAGACCTGGATGACGTTCCTGCCTCGGCGCGCGAGCAGTTGCAGTTCGTCTTTCTCGACAATGTCGCGGACGCCGTTCGGCACGCAATGGACGTTGACCCAAAGCAACTGTCGATGCGCAGTGAAGAGCAGGCGGCGTGACTCGAGTTGCTGACATCGGTGACAACCAGCGGTTAAGCAGATTGTTTATTCCGGGTTGAACCAAGCCGACTGTGCAAAACAAAACCGCGCTGAAATGCGCGGTTTTGTTATTGTGTACAGTGATGCGTTGCTATTGATCGCTATCCATCATGTGCTCGTGCATCCTTTCGCGCATGTCGTCCGACGGACCGCCACGCATCATGTCGTCGGGTTCGCCCATCCTTTGCGGCATCATTCCGGGGTTCATCCCGTAGCCCATCATGCCGCCGTAAGGGCTCATCATGTACGGTGACATCATCCCGGGACACGTTCCGTAACCCATCATGCCCGGGCCCATCATGTGATGCCCCATCATGGCGCCCATCATTCCGGGCCCCATGCCGTAACCCATCATGCCCGG
>JASFUE010000079.1:0-11474 GCA_050050435.1 Burkholderiales bacterium
GGACAACCCCATCATGACTTCACCTTGCCCGATGACGTCCGCGCTGATCGATACAACGCATCCGCCGGAGCAGAAAAATCCGCCGCTGCTGTTGACAAACGTGGCATAGCCACGGGCCTCGAAGCGCAGTGAAAAACGCTTGCTCAATGGTTGCTCGTAGCCGATACCGAGATTGAGCGAGGGACGCAACTCACTGTCATAACCCGCGCCGGGATCGTAAAACGTTACGCCTAACCCGCCAACCACGTACGGTCCCTTGCCGAGCGTGCCCTCCCAGAAGTTGGTACCTCCGACGTGCAGATAGGTAACGTCCATGCCCACCGAATCACTGCTGCCGGAAGACGAGTTCTCGAAGGACAAATCGGTACTCTGGTAGCTGAGGAAGACCTGGTAAGCGCGCGCCGCGTCCTTCGCAAAATCCAGTGCCAGTGAAATCGCTCCGCTGCCTTCGAGATCGAGCGACTGGTCAGTATCAGCATCGGTGAACTGCCCGCCATCCCGGTAACCACCGTATACCGTAAACGCCTTGTCCGCGGCAGCGGCAATAGAGGGCAAAAGTATCAGCAAAGACGCCGCAATGATTTTTCTTGTCTGCATTTGGATTCCCTGAAACAAAACTGCAACCATCATTGACCGCACGCCGGGTAACGCCCGCCAGGCTACGGGCTCAGCCGGCACGCGCCAGTGCGTTCGCTTCATCAATCTGCTCGTTGAGCGTCCAGTAATCGTAGAGGATGCCCAAAAGGAAAAACCCGCCCGTGAACAGCCAGATGATTCCCGTCACCCATTTCCCGAGATAGAAGCGGTGCGCGCCGAAAATTCCGAGAAATGTCAGTAATATCCAGGTAACGTTGTAGTTCTTGACGCCGGTGCGGTATCGCAGACTGGCCTCGGCATCCAGAGACGGAATCAGAAACAGGTCGACGATCCAGCCAATAAAAAGCAAACCAAGCGTAAAAAACCAGATCGTACCGGTGATCGGCCGGCCGTAATAGAAACGGTGTGAGCCCATGAATCCGAAAATCCACAGGATGTAACCCATGACCTTGCTATGGCTGTCCCCATTCGTTGCCATGTCTGCCCCCTCCGCTTCGTTATACAAGGCTGCCGCTGCTCGCCGCTATCGGACGGCTTGATCCGTCCCGAACGCACATAATATCCCGATCGCCCGCTACCGGGCGTTTCAGAAGTAGCCGACCAGCCGCCCCAGTACCAGGGCAAGCAGCCATGCGACGAGCGAGACGCCCCCGGCAAGGCGCAAACGCGGGTTCGGTGGCCCGACTTGCGGGCCGATCCCGGAAATCTCGGAAGGCACAACCCTGCGTAGTATGGCTGCATTAACGAGGGCTGCCACCACAACCAGCATTTTCGCGACGAACAGGCTGGATGCCGCATATTCGGTGGCGCGCGTCATGAACAAAAGAAACCCGAAAACGGCGGCAAGCACAAATCCCGCAGCCGAAGAGCGGGTCAGTATCTGCCAAACTGGCGCGAGCGGCACCGACCGCCAGACGCCGAGCAAGCGCAAATCGAGCGGAACGATCGAGCCGATCAGAAGCGCAATGCCAAGGATATGACCCGCATTGACCAACGGGTAGAGCAAGACGGAATCGCTCAGTGTGCGCGCAAGCCTGGTCGCTTCCAGCGCTGTGAGCCATTCCGCAATCATCAAGCTTCGCCGTTCAGGATTCCCGGTCGGGATACAGGTTGTAACTCTTGCCTTCGACGATCACCCGTTCCGCCTTGACCAGCAATTCACTTTTCCTTGCGGAGCGGTGCCCGTGCACGGTGATCAGGCGCCCGACGCTCAACAACTCGGTGCTCAGGCCGGCGCGTTGATTGCGCCACGGCTGTCCGACTTCGACCACCCACTGCGCGCCATTGACGTCGAGCGTGACTTCGCCATGCGGGTTACCCAGCCTGACCTCGGCAATGGTGCCGGTGATCTCGAACTCCTCGTTCGTTGCCCAGGCCCAGCCGTGGTGCGCACCGGCACTGTTCGCGACGAATAAGCAGACAACCAGCATCAAGGTCGCGTGCCATGCTTTTCGTTGAAAACCTGTTTGCATCATTCATCCTCCGTCGTTACCGCGCTCGAGCGCCAATCCGGAACAGACCAGTTCGAAATGCATCAGTTCACGCCGATTCGATTCAGAACAGTCCGGTTCAAACCTGTTCAGATCGAGCCTGCCCAAATCGGGCGTTCCCGGAAAAGAGATTCACCTACATGTTAACGAAACCGCGCACAGGTGTGAAACGCACCGGCGCACGGCAGCCTCGCAAAAACAATTGGAGTAGAAACCGGAAAGCGCAGAGAACAACCGGATTTTATCCGGTTATGTTCCGCAAAAAGAATGCAAGCGCTTGATATGTCAGCGACCGGCGACCGATTCGAGGCTGAGGCATGTAGTCAGGCGGCAATACTGCGCCGTATTACCGGGATTACCGGGCGGGAATTATTGCGCTAGTGGCCGGATCTCGATCACTTCAATATTGAAGCTTCTGATATCGGGATCGTGCTTGAACCACTTGTTTAGAGAGAACTCGTGCTCGCCCTCTGTCACATTGCGTAGTGCATACGGCCAGCGCTCGAGCTTGCCAACGGGTTCACCATTGGCGTCGAGCGCGCTGAGCCGTACCCGCACCGCAACTGCTTCGTCACAGTGCGAGGTCACCACGGCTCTGCCGCGCAGTTCCGCGCAGTCGCGCTTGGAGCAGCGGTTGTGCCATTTTGATTGAGTGATCTTCACATCGAGATCGGAGAGATTGCAGGCTGCTTGCGCAGTCAACGAAGCAAAGGCAAATGCCGCGAGAAGGAAGAGTCGTACGAATGTTTGCATATATCAATAACCGCTACTGCTGCCTGTCGGATTCAACAAGGCGTTAACGCACGCCCGGCAATGCCGTTGACACCGTCAGTCCGATGACAGACGGATACCTGCCCGACGGGAGTGCGGCCCAATTTGTTGATTGTCGCACGCCTGCAGGTCAGCTGCGCAATTCCGGCACACGCGGCGACCAACCCCGCAGTCAATCATCGCGCTCGTCGCAACTGTTCGAACGCGGTTTGGGGTACCGCGAGTTGCTCCGCACGCCGTCTTCCGAAATGGCGGTGCGCGAAGCGGCCCAACCTCCGTAACAGATCATGAGATCCAGTGGCTCAAACTGATGCGCGCCCTCCGGCTCGTTCAGATTCTGGGCACGCCATGCCGCACGGTATGCGCGCGCCAGCACGTGTGCCTCGGCGCTGACAACCAGTTCGCCGGTCGAAATATTGATAATCCAGTAATCCATCAGGGTAGCTACTGTCCTCCCCTCCACAAAATATGAGCGAAGCGCCGATCGGTACGAAAAGCGGGTGAAGGCGCAGTCTGAGCCGAAGCGCTTGACAGCGCTTGACCAGATGGGACAAGGACTTGCCTGAATACGACAGAAAATCGTGAGTGCGGCCACGAATCCTGACCTTGCCAGATCCCGGAGACGCCTTTGATTCAGCTCGTAACGGAGCCGCGCGCGCGATATTCGCTGGGCGAGACACCTGTCCAGCGTTTGAATGCGCGTGCAAATGCACTTTGCTGGGAGAACCCCAGCAGGAAGGTCACGTCGGTAACGGAGTACCGTGGATCGTCGAGATGGCGAACCGCCAAATCGCGTCGCGTATCGTCAATCAGTTGTTTGTAGGTGAGGTCGGCATCGGCGAGTTTGCGCTGGAGCGTGCGACGGCTCATGTGCAATTGCTCTGCCATGGCTGCCTCGGAAATATTGCCCGAGGAAAGCTGTTCGAGCAAATGTGCCTGACAGCGTGCCACGACATTGGTCTTGTCCAGATGCGCCAGGCGCTCGACCAGGATCCGGTCCATTGTCGCGGCAAGTTCACGGTTCGCGGTCGGAAGTGCGGCGTCGACATCCCCTCGCGAAAACGTCAGGACATCGCCTTTCGCACCGAAATTGACCTCGCATCCGAAGAACTTCACGTAATGCTGCGCATCCTCCGGTCGCTTGCGATGCAGGTGCACCGCCAGGGGCCGGAACGACTCTCCTGCGTTCATCCTGCACATGCCGATGACCATTGAAGTGATGAAATCCACCACCACCGCTTCGACTAACTCGTCATCCAGAGGCACTGATCCGTGCCGGTCGATCACAAGGCGCAATTCGTCTGCAGATTCCTCCAGAAGGCCCGACGATCCTTCGCCGAGAAGCCGCCAGTAGCGCACCAGCCGGCCCAACCCCGTGCGCAGAGTCGAACTGGTCAGCCAGGCATATCCGAGCGCACCCAGGCTCGACGGATGCCAGCATTGCGCTGCGAGTAATCCGAATGACGGGTCGGAAACCTGCTCGGCAGCATCGCGCGTGACGGCATCCCAGACCCTGATCGGAATTCTCGCATCCGGGTTACTGAACACCGCCGGGTCAATACCGTGGCGGTTGAACAGTTGCGTCGCATCCAGACCGCTTTTGCGGAACACACAAGTGACAATCTGCCCAACCGTAGCAAGCCCTGTCGGTATCACCGAATACTCCCCCGCGTCTCAGTGAACTTTCCGAAATGCACTTCGCTGCATTCCACGCTATCAAACCGGCGTCTGATTGATTCGAACCTTATCTGCTCGCGCAGTTTACAACTTCATGGCGGCAAACGGTTGCGCCCGGCCACTCGCCAGGCAAGCGCCTAAGGCTTCAGCGCCTTATACAGGAATGGCAAGCTTACATCCATCCGGTAATCGATATCCGAGTGGTTGTCGTCGAACTCTTCATAGGTATGACGAATGCCTGCGGCGGCAAGCCGCTTGGAGAGTATGCGGGTGCCATAATGAATCTGGTACTGATCGCGCCAGCCGCAATCGATGTAAATGCCGCGCAGCGTTTTCAGGTTGGCGCGGTACCGGCTGACAAGATTGACCGGATCGTGGGCGCGCCACCTGGCCCAGCGCCGCTCGATCACCTCGCCCGATTCAAGGTTGAATGGCACGCGAAATCCCAGCGGCGCGCGCCGGTCCGGGTCGTAGGTCGCGGCCATGCACACATTCATCAGACAATGCCCTTCGGCGGAAGACAGTTTTTCCTTTTGCCACATCGCAGCAAGAAATCGCTTGATGCGGCCATCATCCAGACCTTCGGCCAGGCCTTTTCGGCCCGACTCTACCCGCACGTCAAATTTTCCGGGGCGGCGCCGCCTTGCCCGGTATTTGGAAAGCTCATTCAGCGTGTTTGGCCAGTCAGCCCAGTAAATAAAATCAAAGTACGCATCGCCGGAATGATTGGCGATGCCACCCCATGTCTTTGCGTACTTCATGCCGTGGATGATGGCGCCATAGCCGCCCGAGGATTTTCCGAAGCAACCTCGATGCTCACGGCTGGCCAGCGTACGAAACTCCTTGTCCACAAACGGCACGATCTCGCGCGTGAGGTAATCGGCATAGTTGCCGATCGCCGACGAATTGATGTACTGGTTGCCGCCGAGCGCAGTAAAGCAATCGGCAAAGACGATGATCGCCGGCCCCATCCTGCCTTCGTGAACCAGCCGGGCGACACGCTCCGGCACATTGTCGCCGAACGGCTTCCAGTTGATATGCGACAGGCCGGAGCCTCCATACCCGGCCAGGTCATACAGCACCGGAAACCGGCGTCGCGCGGACGCATCGTACTGTGGCGGCAACCACACCGCGAGATTGCGCACGTGGGGATCTCCCAACGGATTGTCCTTGAGAATTCTGGACGCGTACTCCAGCCCGACGAGTGTGCCGGCAGGTCCTTTGTATCGCTTGATTGCCATTCGGGATTGTTTATTCAGTTTGACTCGGTTGTCGTTTCAGTCGCAGGTCGTTGTCGCCATGCCGCCGCCGCGGTGCGGTGTCGCAAATTTCACGAAATAGTTGACAGCGTGATGCCCGCTTTCCGAATCGCGTCGTCACGTCGGACCACGTTTACGGATTCAGCCGATGGCCGCAACTGCCTCGATCTCGACCAGCAAGTCCGGCTCAACGAGTTGATCAACACCGATCATGGTCGCCGCCGGCGGATTGCTGTGCGAGATATAGCGCCCGCGCACGTCCATAACCGCCTTGCGCCGCTCCTGATTAAACCCGACGATGTAGATATTCAGCTTGATAACATCATCGAAACGCGCACCCACTGCATCGAGAGCCGCTTTGAGGTTTTCAAAAACCTGCACTGCCTGCGCCTTCATGTCACCCGCGCCAACGACTTTGCCGTTCGAGTCGACTGATACCTGGCCGCTGACAAAGACGATGCTCGCGCCTTCGGCAACGGCAACCTGCGTATACATGCCCAGTGGTTTCAACCCGGCCGGATTGACGAATTTCTTGCTCATGTTCCGATGCCTTAAGCGTGTTGTTGTCGAATGACTCGAGCCTACGCGCAGACAATTCGCCGTGTCAACGAAATTGCGCGCGACCTGTCGGGCCCACGAAGGTGGTTCTCGCTATGATTCCGCTTCAATCGGGCTGTGGCACCGATGCCTTGCAGTACGGGAAGTATGGCGCAAGTTGTTGCCCGTAGCGAAAGTCGGAAAAATCGCACGGATGCTCGAACGCTCCGAAGCACTCGTCCTCGGCATCGAGTTCACAGTAGCGGTTACCGTGACGCACCGCCAGCGGCGTAATTATGGTGTCAAAGCCACGCCGTTCCGGCCTGCCGACCAGATCGCCTTTCGGAGTCGAAAAGAACACGAGCACATACGGAAAGTGCGGCACCGGCTGGTCGGAACAATTGCATAGTTGCGAGTCGACGCGAAAATCCTCCGGCCGGTAAGTCTTCATCTCGCTTTCGGAAAACTTGCTGGCCATCCACTCCGACACGCCTTGCAGACCGAACGCCTTGTCAATACTCCCGCTCTCCCCGGTCTGCGCATGCGCCGCCAGCGCGCACAGCGCAAACAGGGCAACCAACGCTTCCAGCAGTCGCTTCACCAGGCGCCGCAGCGGGTCGTTCACGCCACCGTCGAGTCTTCTACGCATGAGCGCTTGCGGCTGTCACCGCTTCCTCCGGCTTGCTGACCACATAAAGCCAGACCGAACCTGCCACGCCGGCAATAAGCGAGGCAGCCAGAATGCCGGTCTTGGCCATCAACAAGTACTCATCATTCGTACCAAAGCCAAGTTGCGCGACGAATATGGACATGGTGAAACCGATGCCACCCAGCAGTGATACGCCGGCAATTTGCACGAAGCGCGTGCCTTTGGGCAATGCAGCCAGACCCAGCTTGAGCACCAACCAGGCACAGCCGGTAATGCCAACAAACTTCCCCAGCAAAAGTCCCAGCGACACACCGAGCATCACCGGATGTGTCAGCGTCTCCCCGAGAGCGCCAAACGTGAGTGGAATGCCGGCATTGGTCAGCGCGAAGATCGGAATCACCAGGTAGGCCACCGGCATGTGCCAGACATGCTCAAGACGCTGTAGTGGCGCTTCGACCCGATGCACGCCGACTTCAAGCGACTGCACGACACCGCGCAAGTCATCGTTGGTCATGATGCTGGTGCCAGGCCGGTGTGTCGCATCGAAATGATCCATCAGTTCCCTCACGCGTTCGCTGAACCGCGTCGGATCGTACTTGGGCATCGCCGGCACCGACATGGCGCCGAGAATGCCGGCCAGAGTCGCGTGTACGCCCGATTGCTGCAAGGCCTACCACATCAGCACCGCGACCACAAAATAGGGAATGGAATTACGTATACCTCCCAGGTTAAAAGCAATCAGCAATGCGAAGAAACCCGCGCTTGCCAGCAGCGGTCCGATCGCGATGGTGTCGGTGTAGAACAGCGCGATGACCATCACCGCGCCAAGGTCATCGACAATCGCCAGCGCCACCAGAAAGGTAATCAGCGACTTCGGCACCCGGCCGGCCAGCAACGCCAATACGCCAATCGCGAATGCGATGTCGGTCGCCATCGGGATGCCCCATCCCGCTGAAGCATCCCCTGATGGATTGATCGCGACGTAAATCAGCGCTGGAACGACCATTCCGCCGATAGCCGCCGCGATGGGCAAAATCGCGTTGCGCGGATTTGCCAATTCCCCAACCACGAACTCGCGTTTCAGCTCCAGGCCAACGACAAAGAAGAACAGAGCCATCAGACCGTCGTTGACCCAATGATGCAAACTCATCGCGAGCGACCAGTTGCCGATATTCAGACTGATCTCGGTATGCAGGATATGTTCATAACTCGAGGCCAGCGGCCCATTGGCCAGCACCAGCGCAATAACTGCCGTAATCATCAGCAGGAATCCGCTGGTGGTCTGACGATGAATAAACTCTTCGAAAGGCGTCAGGATCTTGTCGAAACTTTGTTCCCAGGGTGCGTGATATACGCCTCCTGCATCCTTGCCGTTCGCGTTGGCCCCAGAGTTCATTTTGTTAATTCCATGACAATTAATTCATAAACAGGATACAGACCGCTAATCTGTGCCGTAATGCCGGCGTAACAGACACGGCCGCAGCTGACCGTTGCCGCCATGTCGAATTGTGCGGCAGCAACGTCTCGAGGTCGAGTGCACAAGGCCGGCAGGCACCTGGAAGACGAAGCGGATATTGTTTCAGAAATCCGTTTGCGCTTTCCAGCAAATCCCGGGCTGACCGATGCTCGCGCAACGGATCGCGCGTTACCTGATCATATACGCTGCCTCGTTGATAGTTGCTTCTGAAGCCCCGCAGAACCGAAATCAGGAAAAATTCCTACTCCCATGCCTGACCATGACCAAAACAGCACTGCGTTATACTCATTGTCATCTACTCACCAAAAACGAACTCACCACGAACCGACAAGGATCGACGCCATGACTACCGCGATCACTTCTGGCCACACAAAGCGTATGGTGCTGCTCGCCATCGCCTTTTTCGCTCTGCCTTGCACACTCACCGCAACACCTGCCGCCGCCCAGACAGAGCAGGCGCAGGCCCTGATCAAGGAATTTGGTCTGCGCGAGTCGCGCCAGCCGGTGCGCGACATGCCCAACTGGAAAGTCCCGAAGAAAGTGGTCATCTGGCAAAACAGCGACCGGCTTCCGGCTTTGAAAGCGGCGTTTCCGTCGATTAGGTTTGAATCGGTCCCCGACGTCGCCTCGCTTCCGTCGGCGCTCAAGGATGCGGATGTTTTCGTCGGATACTGCATTCCAGCCGGCATCAACAGCGATCATCAACTGCGCTGGATCATGTCGCTCTCGGTCGGCGTTGAAAAATGCGCCGCTTCCGATCTACTCAAGCAGCGCAAGACCATCGTAACCAACGTCCAGAAACTGTCCGGTCCGGAGATTGCGGATCACGCCATTGCACTGATGATGGCACTCAATCGCGGGCTCGATGGTTTCATCGCCAATCAGGCCACCGGCACCTGGGACCGTTCCCTGTACGCGGACAAGATCTGGGAACTGGAAGGACGCACCGTTCTGGTCGTGGGACTTGGCGGCATCGGCAAGCAGGTCGCGCTGCGTGCGCATGGCCTGGGCATGAAAGTCATCGCGACCCGTAACAGTCGCCGCGAAGGTCCCGACTATGTGAGTTATGTCGGACTGTCCGACGAATTGCTCGCGCTGACCAAACAGGCCGATGTCGTCATCAACACGGCCCCGCTGACCGACGAGACCCGCGGCATGTTCGACGCCGGCTTTTTCAAGACCATGCAACCGCATGCCTATTTCATCAACGTCGGGCGCGGCGCCAGCGCCAATACGGATGACTTGCTGGCAGCACTCAGAAATGGCGAGTTTGGCGGGGCCGGTCTTGATGTGGTCGATCCCGAGCCGCTTCCTGCCGATCATCCACTGTGGCACCAGCCGCGTGTCATCATTACACCGCACATCGCCTTTCGTTCGGACAAGCTGGCCGAGCGTAACTGGACACTGGTGCACGAAGAACTGCGCCGTTATGTCGCCGGCGACAAAATGATTTCCGTGGTGAACCTCGAGCGCGGCTACTAAACCGGCTCACCGCTTCCCGCTCACCTCGCAGTCAGCCAGCCTCCGCTGGCTGACTATTGCGCGGCCGCCTGCCCCGCCGCCCGAGGCTTGTGACCTTCCGCTTCGGCGTGGCGCCCGAGATAGACCCCGACCAGCGCCCAGATCGCCGAGATGCCGGCCCCCACGGCGGCCACTGCCGCCAGGCCCAGACCCAGGCCCTGGGTCAACCCGGTAAAGCCCCAGCCCCAGAAAACGTCCCCGCCTCTGTAGACCACCACGTCGATAACCGGCTTGGCCTTGAAACGGGTTTCCTGATCGACGTAGGTAAACAACATCTCGCGCGCCGGGCGTGTGATGCCGTAATTGCCCGCACGCCGGAAAATCTGCAATCCCACCACAATCGCCAGCACCGGCACCATCGCCACCGACAGCAGGCCGCCGGCAACCACCACCGGCAACAATGCCAGCGTCCAGGCCATACCGAAACGCGTCGCCAGGCGCGAAGTAATGAACATGCCGGTCAGGATTGTCAGCGTGTTGGTGGCAAGATCCATAAACGCCCAGATCTGCGTGCGATCGGCCCGGCTGAATCCGTCCATCAGGTTTTTCAACTCCAGGTACACGAAGGAGCCGATGCCCGTGTACAGGAACAGGAACAGCCCGATACCCAACAGAAACGGGTTCTGCACGAACAGTTTGAAACCGGCCACGGGATTCTTGCCCAGAGTCGGCAACTGTCTCATTGTGGTTTCATTACTGCGGTAATGCGGATCGCGCAGCTTTACGCCCTGCAAATAGAAAATGATCGGCAGCATGGCGACAAGCACCACGCTGGCCACCAGAATCAGGTTATAGGTGCCCAGATTGGAGAACAGCAGGGCAATCGAAGGGCCGGCAATCGCACCGACGCTTGCCCCGGTAGTAATCACGCCAAACAGCCGCTTGGACTGCTCCTGGGTGTGCAAGTCGGACATGAAACTCCAGAACACCGAAATCGGAAACAGGCTGAAGACACTGACCCAGACATAAAATGCCTTGTCGATCATTGCTTCGTGATCAACGGCCGACGCCCCAAAATAAAACGCGATAAACGTGACTGCGAAAAAACCGTAAACCCCGGGCACCAGTTTCCTGACCGTGACCCTGGAAGCCGCCAGGCCATAGATCGCGACAACCGCAAAGCTGAGGAAGAAATTGATCGTCCAAAGCGTACTGACTTCGGCATCGGTCCAGGCACTGGACATTGCATCGCGTACCGGGCGCAAAATATAGTAGGCAGCCATCAGTAGCAGCACCAGGCAAAATGATGCAGCCGTGGCCTTGAACTCGTGCGGTTCTACTTTTGACACTGCCTTGAGCAGGCCCGCGAAGGGCCCGGGAGGGGATTGATCAGCCATTCGGTTCTCCGGAACAATGCGTAACTTGCAGCCTGAACACGTTGTTTGTCAAACGGGTATTTGAAAACGTGCCCGTGATCCCGGGCTGCCCGGAACCTTCGGGCAACACCGCTGTCCGGGCAATAATGTATATTGCATGCCCCGTAATCTCTTCCCTGC
>JASFUE010000080.1:0-11465 GCA_050050435.1 Burkholderiales bacterium
GTAATACGCTTGTAAGGTCTCGTCGTCGGGTTCAGTTACACCGCCGGAATCGCCCATCAGAAACTCGACTTTCTGCGCGAGGCGGCGCCGGACAATTGTGTCGTTCTCGTCCAGGCCCATCGCCAATGCTTCACGATATAGCACCTCTTCGCGAAGGCGCGCGTCGATCAAGCCTTGCAATTCCTGTGAATCAGGCGGTCGCTGCCACTGCTTCTGAAAAATCAGGGCCAGTTGCTCGACGTCGGCTCCGGTGATCTCGATGCGATCTGCGCGACGGGGCGCATCGTCATTGACCAACGCATACAACACAAACAACAACACGCCGATAGCAAGAAAATGAACCAGCGGCTCACGGAGCAGGCGTACAGTAAATAGCTTCACAGAGTCCTTTGCGGTTCGTTGAAAACAGCTCGTCAAATCGCAAGTGGCTATTCCGGAATCATCTCCATTGCCAGCGCTTCCGTTACTTTCAGCCCGACCACGTCACCAACCATCAGATTCCCAAAACCCTTGACCCGTTCACTGACGATAAATTCACGCAGATTTCCTTGCGGACCACGTACCAGAATCGTCCGCGCAGCGTAGTCAATATCGACAATTTTTCCTGAGATCTGGACCACGCGAACCAGAACCCCGCCGGGCGTTGCCCCCTTGGGCGCAAGCTTCATGGCTTCGCCAACACCCGCGCTTGGTTCCTGGCCGGTTTCGAGCATACCGACCGCAACGGCCTGGGCGTAACGAACCCTGAACTTGCTGCCTGGTTGAATCTGATACAGATTCTGCGCCTCGTCGGGAACCTTGATGGTAACGCGCTCGCCGTCGGGGTCCTCGACTGTCACCGTTCGGTTCACATAATGAACGCCGCGGACTGTAACGACAGTCTCGACTTCATCGGTAAAGATGACATCAGATTGATTCTGCGCACTGGCCTGAAGACATGCAAAAAGTGCCAGCGTAGCGCCGAGCATGGTAAGAAGGTATTTCAATTTTGTTCTCTCCTGGTGAAATTAGCGATTGCAGTCGAATGGTCGAGCTGCGCGGCAGCGCAACATATCACAAAACGATTACCGGATATCTACGCCCCGGCCGGGGCGCGCTTGGCCATCGACGAAATAATGCGAGAGCGCCAGGCAAGCACTTCCACCAGCAAGGCCGGCAGGAATACCAGCGTGACCAGCGTCGCAAAGAACAATCCGAACAGCACGATCGCGCCAACGCCCCGATACAGCTCGGTGCCGGCACCGGGGATGAAAACCAGCGGGGCAAGACCGAATATGGTCGTGACGCTCGACATCAGGATCGGGCGCAGGCGCGCGTCGACCGCTTCCCGCACGGCGGCGAGCGCATCGAGTCCGCCATGGCGAACGTTATGCAAGGCACGATCGACCAGCAGGATCGGATTGTTGACCACTGTGCCGACCAGAATCAGGAAACCGAGCATGGTAATCATGTCGAAGGACTGGGTGATTGCGCTCACACCAATGGCCGGAAGCCATCCGCCAACCACATTGAGAAGCCACAACCCAACGATGCCACCGGCAATGCCCAGCGGCACCGTGGTCATAATCACCAACGGGTAACCCCAATGGGTAAACACCGCAACCAGCAGCAGGTAACACAGCAATACCGCGACGGCGTAATTGCCCGACAGCGCTTCCTGGGTTGCAGTCAGTCTGTCGCTGGCGCCCGAGATATCCAGCGTAATGTCTGCGGGCACCACTCCCTGCGCCTTCAGATAATCGATTAGCTGCGTTTGCACGATTTCGACGCCCGTCTCCAACGGCACCGACCGTGGCGGGATAATGTTCAGTGTCACCGTGCGGCGGCTATCAACGCGGCGCAAGGTGTTGGTGTGAACCGTCTCCTTCAGGTCGACAATTGCGCCAACCGGCAATACCGTTCCGGCCGGAGTGTAGACCGGCAACTCGGCAATGTCGGCCAGTTCCTGGGCCGGTTGCGCGGTGGTATAGAGGAACATGTCAATCTTGTTGTCCGCCAGAAAGAACTCGTCGACATAGGCACCGTCGGTCAGTCCGGCGACTGCGAGACCGATTTCGCGCGCCGTCAGACCCAACTCGGCGGCACGCTCCCAGCGCGGGCGCAGTTCGAGCATCGGCTGACCAAGCGTGAGAATCGGTGGATCCGGCCTGACCTGCGGATGTTCGAAAATTTCTTCGGCGCGCCGATACGCCAGCAGTACGACCTTGTAGAGTGGCCCGAGATCAGCACCGGAAATATCGAGGTTGACGCTGCGCGTACCGCCGTCGTTGCTGGAGAT
Source organism: Burkholderiales bacterium (assembly GCA_050050435.1). Classification (GTDB taxonomy): domain Bacteria; phylum Pseudomonadota; class Gammaproteobacteria; order Burkholderiales; family Eutrophovitaceae; genus SG8-40. The sequence goes on from JASFUE010000080.1 coordinate 2,279, forward strand.
GATCGAACCGCGTGAGGAAAACGAACGCATGCCCGGATATTGCGCAAAGCGCTGGTCAATCGCGTCCATCAATGCATTGATGTGCTTCGGATTCTTGCTCTCGGCAATGACCCGCAGATACTGCGGCCGCACCGTGGTCACGAAATAGGCGAGCGCGGGAATTTCACCATCAGCGCCGGTAAACTGCTCGGGCTGCCGGTCGAGATAGGGCAGGAATGTCTCGTTGATCTGCTCTGCAATTTCCTGCATCTCGTCCAGGTTATAGCCGGTGGGCGCAATCATCAGCGAGAACGTTTTCGCCTCTTCGCCTTCGGGCAGATACTCCGCGGGCGGGGTCAGCAGCATCATGATCGCCGCGGTCACGGCGACGATCCCGCCGATGCAGATCGTTCGTCGCAAGCGCGTTGCAGCAAGCCAGCCGACAGCCCCGCTGATGCGCGAACGGCCCGGGCTTTCCGGGCCCACGGACCTGTCACCGAGCGACAACCGCGCGCTCAACGAGGGAACAACGGTGATCGCGACAAACATTGACACCAGGATCGACGCGGTAATCGCGACGGCAACATCGGAATACAGCTGCCCGGCTTCGAGATTCAGGAACCAGACCGGGGTAAACACGAGAATCGTTGTCAAAGTCGACGCGAACACCGCCGGCCAGACGCGCCGCACGCCCGAGAGCGCTGCTTCCATCCGCCCCAGTCCCTTGCCGCGTTCGCGCACGATGCTCTCGAGCACGACAATACTGTTATCCAGCGTCATGCCGATCGCGAACGCAACACCGGCAAGGGAAATCACGTTGATCGTGCGCCCGGCCAGCAACAACCCGAGAAATGCGGCGATCGTGCAGACCGGAATGCCCACCACGCCGACCATGGTCGCGGGAAGCGAACGCAGGAACACAAACATCACCGCCGTGGCCAGAAACGCACCGATCATCAGATTGGTCCAGACATTGCGGATCGACGCCTGGACATAGCGAACATCGTCCGTGGTCAGCTCGATCTGCATGCCGGCCGGCTCGAGTACTTCGCGGTCGAGCCTCTCGACCACCGGCATGATTGCGTCCTTGATGGCGATCACGTTCGACCCGGTTTCCCTGCGGATGGAAAGGAAGATGACCGGTTCGCCATTGACGAACGCATGGGAACGGATCTCGTAATGATGTAGTCTGACCCGCGCGACATCCTTGAGACGGATAATGGCGCCATTGCGCGCCGCGATGACCAGTTCTTCAACGTCTTGCGGACTCTGGAACCGGCCAACCGTACGCAACAGATAGCGCCGCTTGCCGCTGTTCAGGTCGCCACCGGAAATGTCGATATTGCGCTCGCGGATCGCGGTGCGAAGCTGCGTCAACGTAATGCCGCGCTCGGCAAGCCGGCCCGGATCGACAAAAATCTGCATCTGCTGCGCCGCACCGCCATACATGCCGACTTCGGAAACGCCGGGCACGCGTTCCATCCGGGTGCGCACGTTGTCATCTATAAAGTCCAGCATCAGATTCATGTCCACGCCTTGCGGATTGCCCGCCACGGGAGACACCCGGAAATACATGAATGAATTGCTGGAAAACGAGGTCGCGTACAGACGCGGCTCGTTCACGTTTTCCGGATAGGAAGGCACGCGCGTGAGAGCATTGTTGACGCGGATCAGCGCGTCATTGAGATCGACGCCAAAGGGAAATTCCAGGGCGACCATCGCCTCGCCCATGGTCGCGGTGGAAACCATGCGCTCGACACCAGTGACACTGCGCAGGAACTCCTCCTGCTCGATCAGGATTTCTTTTTCGATATCCTGTGGTGTTGCACCGGGCCATGAGGTGCGGATCGTGATCACCCTGACTTCCAGGTCGGGGATCATCTGGACCGGCACCCGCATGAGCGCCAGGATGCCGAACACGCAAACGATCAACACACCGATGGCGAGCAAGGTGCCGTGTTTGATGGCGCCTTCGAGCATGATCGGTCAGCGTGAGCCGAAGTTGGAAGGGACGGTCGCGAGGACGCGAACCTGCTGACCTTCAGTGAGCGTTTCATTGCCACGGACAACGACGCGCATACCCGCACTCAGCCCACTGCGCACGTCGACCCAGTCGCGTAGGGAACGCCCCAGTTGCACACGCTGCTCGGACACGGTGGGTGTGTTGCCGTCACTAACGACCCAGACGGTGGTAGTGCCATCGGGTTTGCGCAAAACAGCATCTCGCGGCACCCGCACGGTCGCGGCGGCGCCGTGCAGCGGGAGCACTACCTGCGCGGACATGCCCGGCGTCATGAGTTTCGACCCGTCCTTGACCGTCACCCGCACCAGGAAAGTCCGTGCATCGGCGGAATTCACGGGAACCCGGGCTTGCACTTTGCCCTCGAGAGATTTCCCGGCCAGCGCATCGAGTTCGACACTCACGACAGAACCGACGGAGACCTGCTCAAAATGCTCCTGCGGCACCTGAACGTCGATGCGCAAACGCTGCATGTCGACCAGTACCAGCACCGCAGTGCCGGTTTCGACCCATTCGCCCGGGTCAGTGCGCCGGGCGCTGACAACACCGGAAAATGGCGCAACCAGCGTATGGCGACGTATCACCTCACGCTGTTCTTTCTGTTCGGCCGCAAGTCTCTCAACGCGCGCAGCTGCTACTCGTTGTTGCGCCTGTGCTGCATGCATGCGGGTTTCGGGGACCAGGCCGCGATCGAACATTTCTTTCGCTTCGACATACAAACGCTGCTGTTCGGATAATTGCGCACGCGCTTCCCGAACCGAAGCTTCGGTTCGCTCGAGCGCAAGCTTCGCCATGGTCGCATCGAGATGAATCAGCGCCTTGCCCGCCTTGACCCGGTCGCCCGCATCGACATTGACGCGTTCGACCAGACCACTGACCCGCGGCGAGAGCGAAGCGCTGCGTTCCGAGGTAACAGTTCCGGTCAACTGGAGGCTATCGTTTGCCTGCGCATCTTCAACCACCGCCACCAGGACTGGCGGAGATTGCTGGCCATACACAACCGCCGAAGCAGCCAACATGGCACAAAACAGGCCGATACCGATGAACCGGCGCGCGGACATGGCTTGTTCGCCTCGATGACTGACCGAACGGATCTCCGGGCGATAGCACCCGGAACGAGCCGGTTGGTGCGACATTATCCACTGCACTGGCGAGTACGCGCGGGTCAATGCGCATCATCCTTTCCGGATTGCGCGATCTGCTCATCGACGCACCGCTTGATTCGCGTCCAACCAGCTTGATACAAGTCCAGGTTACAGCGCCGGACAATTTCGGAATACTGGTCGGGATACTCTGCCAGCTCCGCTCGCGCCGCGTCTTCAGCCTGCACACAAAGATCGATTGCCTCGGCTCCGAACTCGCCTACCTGATAGTGGCAGCGGACCACGGAATCAGCCCTGAGATCTGTCTCGGACTTGCCCTGGGTATACAGTTCGATCGCCAGGCTCGTTGCCGGAATTGCCGCGCCGGCAAACGCACACACCACGATCGTCACAAAATTAATTGTCTGATTTGTCTTTGACATGTCATCTCATGCGCGCCATGGCGCTCACGCAACCGGCTCGGACCAATGATCCGGGCCGATATTACTTCCTCCTGATACCATCGGATTTGCCTCACTTGGGGGGGCGCCTGCCCTCGACTGCGAAGCAGCAATGATTCAGGATCATACGCAATCGACCACAGGAGGTCCAAGACGGTTCCGCAGCGAGCCGAACTGGCCCGGGTCACGTTCATACTGTTGTCAGGGTCTTTATTCCCAGTGGCCCCTGAATCGTCGCTGACAGGTGCGGCACCTGTTGCGGTGCCAACTCGACAATAGTGACGTGTTGCATGTCCAGATCGATGGCTCGAAGCAGACGTTCGAGGCGTGCCGGTTCGGGGGTATGCAACTGCAGTTCGACCAGGCTGCAGCCTGCATCACGCAATGCCTGCGCCGGATGCAGACTGCTCTGCCATTGAATCAGTGCCGGCGCAAGCCCGCCCAGTCGCAGTCCCCCGTCCTCTGTTACAGTAATAAGCCAGTTCAGATCGCCGCGGCTCATCGATTCGACAGCATCAGGCGCTTCCGTAGAGGATTTGACGGCGCTGCTGATGTTATCGGTGCGCACCACCCAGGTCGCCAGTCGCACCTGCCTTGCGGCATCAGGATTATCCATGTCGAACCAGCGCGCCCGTCCCGGCGCGCTCGCGTTGGGATCGGGCGAGATCACTTCCAGATAGGTGCTGTCACCGAGGCGTAACAAACAGTTATGCGTGCCCATACGTTCATGTTTGCCACCCAGTTGCGGGGTCACACCGAGCGCATCGCGCACCCACTGCACGCCCGACTTGAGATTGGGTGAAGTCACGACCAGGTGGTCGATTCTCGCTCGGGCGCTCAAGTTCGGCGCTCCCGGCAATGCACCACGGGTTTCGCGGATCGCGTCACAGCCACCCCGCTTCACGCGCCCGCATCAGTCGCGACTTCAGTTCGCGACGCACTTCCAGAGAACGGCCGTCGGCATCGACAACAGTCGCATTTTCGCTGGCCAGCACATTTTTGACGGGCACCCAGGCGTAGCGTTCGATTTCTCGAAACGCGTGTGCGTTTTCATGACCGGAATCAGCAGCACCGGGAAGTTCGGAAAGCGCAAACCAATCAGTGATTGCGACAAAGAATACAAATCCACCGTCACGCATCATGCGGGAAGGATCAACGATCCGGCGAAGGAATTCGGGAGACAAAAACCCTCCGCTCTCCTCGTAACACTCCCGAATTGCCGTCTCGTACGCGGTCTCGCTGCGCTTGCCCCGTTCGATTCTGGCGTCTTCAACCATTCGACGTCGCCCGCCCGGCATCTCGTACCAGGAGCGGCTATGGTGTTTCACGAGAAATATCAGTGCCGATTGTTCCTCTTTGGCAACCAGCGCGATACCCGCCGCCACGAAGTCGCGGCTCGCAGCCACCGGTGCGACCATGAAACAAAAGGCCACCAGCGTCAAAGATATGTAATAGCTCTTGCGTTTCATAATCCCCATTACTTTCTTACCGCGAAAGGCACAACCGGATTACAAGCAGGATTGACCATGCAAGAGGTGGCACGATTTGGTCAAGGTATATTTATTCCCGCGTCAACTTCCCGGTAAACTTTCGTTCAAGCTTTGAAACAAACCGGCATCGGGCCAAGCCTGCCTTTTGAACCGCTATCCACGGCTCGCCGAGCTGAATAGTCGGACGACCAATTATCGCTACCACTCTCGTGCCCGGCTCCCGAGCACCAAACGAAGACACAATGAATAGGAGACAGATAACGTGAACATTTCCCCCAAAACGATTGAATTCATGATGGGCCTGGGTATACAGGTGCTCGCCGCCATCGCCATCCTGATAGCCGGCTGGCTGATCGCGGCGGCGGCCCAGCGCGCCGTGCGCCGGCGCGCGGAACGCTCCGCCACCCTGGACGCAACGCTTGCCATCGTCCTTGGCAAAGTCACGCGCGTATTGATTCTGGTCGTGACTGTGATTGCCGTGTTGAATCAATTCGGAGTTCAGACCGCGAGCCTGATCGCCCTGCTCGGTGCCGCCGGCCTGGCAGTTGGCCTGGCTCTGCAGGGAACACTGAGCAACGTTGCGGCAGGAATCATGCTGCTGATGCTGCGCCCGATACGAGTCGGTGATTTTGTCGACATCGGTTCAACCTTGGGCACAGTGGATGAAATCGGCCTTTTCGTAACCAGTATGCATACGCCGGACAACATCGCGATGGTGATTCCGAATTCCCAGATCTGGGGCACGACGATCAAGAACTTTACGCAAAACGACACGCGCCGGGTCGATATGGTATTCGGCATCAGCTATTCCGATGACATGGACAAGGCGACTCACATCATCAATTCGTTGATTGCGGCCGACGAGCGTTTTCTCGAGGAACCCGAGCCGCTCGTGGCAATTGCCGAACTTGCCGACAGTTCCGTGAATATCTATGCACGCCCGTGGGTGAACCGGGCAGATTTTTTTGCGGCCAAGCTTGATCTCACCAAGAAGGTCAAAGAACGCTTCGATGCAGAAGGTATCTCGATACCGTTCCCGCAACGGGATGTGCATCTCTATCAGGCGTCGGCCAACGTTGCATGACGTTTGCTGACTCCGGCTGCCGACCGGCGTAGCCCAACAAAAAAGGCCTCGATATCGAGGCCTTCTTTACCGCTATTGTGACTGGCGCACTACTGCTGCCAAGGTTCGTCGAGCGTACCGACTGATCTCGGGTAAGTGACAATGCCCCACGGCAGTTTTTGTCCGCCGATACGCTTGATCGGCTTCATTTCCTTGGCGTCGATCACGACGACTTCATCTGAACGGCCACAGGCAATCAGGATGTGACTGTCATCCGGGGTAAACGTGAAGTGCCAGCAGCGTTTACCCGTCTCAACTTGCCCTACGGGCTCCCATGTGCTGGTATCGAACACCTGTATTGCCTGGCCCCTGGACAGCGCGACGTACAATCGCGAACCATCACGGCTGAAAGTCAGGCCGTAGGGAACATTTCCGGTACTGACGTCCTTGATGATATTGAAGTCGCTGTCAAGAACAACGATATGGTTGCCGTATTCAATGCTGGCGACATAGGACTTGCCGTCAGGCGCCATCTTGATCCCCCGCGGCCGGTTGCCGTGATCGCGGGTGCTGATTGTCTTCACGAGTTCACCGGATTCGATATCGTGGACCGTGATGTTTTCGTCCGCTTCATTGGTGACGATAATTTTCGAGCCGTCGGCAGAAAATTCAATACCTTCGGTCTCCATGCCACCGGTGATTTCCTTGATTACCTTGCCTTCGTCAAGATCGACGACCGCGATCTTTGCCGGCTCTTCGTCTTCCTCCTCGCGCTTCTCCGCCAGTGCTTTCGCCTCTTCCGAACCGGGCTTGGGCGGAGGGCCGCCAATCGAGGCCGGCTCGAATGAAACAAAGGCGCGATTTCCACGTACACGCACGAATTCCGGATTCTTTCCGATCGGAACGTGCTTGATTATGTTTCCGCTCACCCGGTCGATCAGCGAGATGTCGCCACTGTCGACGTTGGCAACAACCAGTATCTTGCCATCAGCTGTAATGCCAATGCCTCTCGGCCCGCGGCCGTCGGCATTGATTTCCGAAACCGGTTCGAATGTGTCCAGGTCGATAACCGTGATGTTTCCGTTCTGGTTGCTGACATAAGCCAACGCAGGTTGCGTATCCTCCTCGACAGCTTCTTCCTTGCTGCAGCCCGACAAGGCTGCCAGGCCGGGCAACGCGGCAATTAACAATGCCCGCACCATGATTGACAATTTCATCCAATTCCTCCTGATTGATTCCTACCCGATAGGTAAGCGCGTGATTTTAAATCATTTAACAGCTTCCCGCTGAGCGCGGGCGCGCTGATAGGACAACGAATCGCTCGGAGCGTTCCGTCAATCGGGAAAGCGGCGGCGGCGCGCTTACGCGGTCACCGTCGCGCGCCCGGCCAGGGTTAAACGTCAGAGGTGCAATTCGGGCAGCGCGTTGCCTTGATGGGGATATCCGTAAAGCACTTCGGGCACGGCTTGGTTGTTGGCTCGGCCGCAGGCGCTTCTTCCTGGCGCTTCATCCGGTTGATGCTCCTGATCAGCAGGAACACCGCAAACGCAACGATCAGAAAGCTGATGACTGCATTCAGAAACAAACCGTAGCTGATCACTACGGCACCTGCTTCCTTGGCACTCGCGAGGTCCACGTAGGGACCAGCGGTCGCCCCCTCCTTGAGCACAACGAAAAAATTCGCAAAGTCGACGCCACCGAGGAGCAACCCGATCGGCGGCATGATGACATCAGATACGAGACTCTTGACGATGGTGCCGAATGCGCCGCCAATGATGATGCCGACCGCCATGTCGACAACGTTGCCACGCATTGCGAATTCCCTGAACTCCTTCAACATGGGCTCTCCTCCATATTCTTTATCTTCGTTCTGTTGGCCAGCGATTGTTATTGACGATCAATGTACCCACTGCACGACTTTGCTTCGCCACCGTCAGGCAAGAATATGCAACTGGACTAATCGCCGACTGAAGCAGGCGGATACTGCGCCCGAACGCAAAGCCGCGCAAGGTTCTTTTCGCCACGCAAAGTAGATATGACTAGTGGCCAGGTAAGCAGGATGCTACTGGCATTCACGGCGATGTAACCCGCCTTCAGTTGCTGACCGGGTGCTATCGCGATCCGGCCATCATCAACGCCCGGAGCCATTCCAGCGCGTTGACGAGCCAGCACTGTTTTAGTGCAGCGGCTCTGCCAATGCACCATCTGAACGAGCGAACCGGGCATTGCAAACCGGCCGATCACGCTGGATGCGGCCACTCCCCGGCAGCCTGGCACTATCCACTGGCGCAGCCACCGGCTGCCGCCTTCAACGCCCTACTTGTCGCGGATACGCTTGCGGCGAAGCAGCCAGACCGTGGCTGCAAGGAGTGCGAGCGGGGCAAAGGCCTGCAGCACATGCAGTGGCTCAGCCAGGTAATGCATCACCGTGGATGGCGGCGTAACGCCGTGCCCCGGATGCGCGAACGCGGACATCGCCCAGACCGACACGATAGTGGTGAGCAGATACATGGCGACTTTCTTCATGCTGGACCCCTTTGGTTCGAGATTGCGATAACGACAATTGAATGCAAATTTCGCTCCTTGTATCCGCATTGCCTCGCGATCGCGCAAATCCTCAGCTAGCGTATGGGAGCCTGCGGTGTTCATTCCTGACCGGATTGTACGCGACATCGGGATGAATTTGCCTCCAGCAAGGGCAGCCGGCAGCACCGGTCCATTGACATTGGTTGCGCGCATTGCGATCCTGCCCGGACCAAATCCGCGAAGTGATCCATACCCGAACCGCCGGCATTCCGCTGGCCAATCGCCGATCACGCCGAAAAAGGAGGCTTTGGCATGCGAAATTTCGCTCTTGTGACCGCGCTGCTGATGGCGCTGTTTCCACTGACCGGCGCGGCAGGTGAGTATGACGACAACTGCGCCACCGGACTGGCCATCTATGACGTGCTGGTAGAGACCGACTGCTCGGTCAACTGGACCGACGAGACCACAGGGAAAGTCTATTGCTTCTCGAGTAAAGGGACCCGGGACGAGTTTCTGGAAGACGCACAAGCGAACATCAGAAAAGCCGAACAGAGGTTCGCCGACCT
>JASFUE010000081.1:0-11448 GCA_050050435.1 Burkholderiales bacterium
GACACCTGACAACGCGCCTGAATCACCCGCCGAAACATGACCAGATTGATCGCCGATGTACTGCTCCCCCCGCTCAATCTGCTGTTACTGGCGAGCGTGGCCGCATTGACCATGCGCCGCTGGCCGCGGCTGGGACGCAGCCTGCTGATCGCCGCGCTCGTCGGAGGCTACCTGTTGAGCACACCCGCCATTACGGCCGGTTGCTTGCGCTATCTGGAACGCAGTGTGCCCGGAAGTTCGATGGCCTCCCTGAAAGCGCGAGCGCCGCTGCCGGCTGCCATCGTCGCGCTTGGCGGCGGCACCTATTTCAATGCGCCGGAATATGGCGGCAATACTGTCAGCACGACCACACTGGCGAGATTGCGCTGGACGGCACATTTATATCGTGGCCTGCACATCCCGGTACTGGTCTCGGGAGGAAAACCATACGGAAACCGGGACAGCGAAGCCGAACAAATGCGCGATACGCTGGGCGAAGATTTCGGCGTTCCGGTGCAATGGATGGAAAGTAGATCACGAGACACCTATGAGGCCGCTTACAACACGTGGGCAATACTTGGCGAAGAACATGCCCAGATCGTACTGGTTACCCACGCGTCCCACATGCCGCGCGCGGCCATGATCTTCCGCAGAGCCGGTTTTGATGTCATAGCCTCGGCTACCGGCTACACAACGGCACCTCCCTCGAGAATCGGTGAATTCGTTCCTGGCGCGAGGGGTTTGATCAACGCACGGATTTTTTTGCACGAGATCCTGGGAATCGGCTGGTACCATCTGCGCCAGACATTCAAACGCTAACAGGGCCGCTCGCCGGTATCTCCAGAACAGTCATTCGGAAAACAAGACACCATGAAAGCCAGAGTAAAGTTGTTGGACAATGTCGCCTTCGTAGGAGAGAGCGAAAGTGGCCATGCCTTTGTTATGGACGGGGCGAAGGAAGGGGGCGGGCGCAATCTTGGTCCTCGCCCGATGGAAGTTCTGTTAATTGGCACCGGTGCTTGCAGCGCCTACGACGTGGTGACAATCTTGAGAAAGGCGCGCCAGCCGGTTCGCGACTGCTGGGTCGAAATCGATGCCGAGCGCGCACCGGCCGAGCCGAAAATCTTCACCCGTATTCACCTGCATTTCGTTGTCGAGGGCACCAATATCAAACCCGCCCAGGTCGAGCGCGCAGTCGAGCTATCGGCCGAAAAATACTGCTCGGCTTCGATCATGCTCGGGAAAACAGCGCAGATCACGCACGATTTCGAAATTATCGACGACGCGCCAGCAGCGCCGCGCACTGTCGAGCCAACCGGCGGGTGAACGTCTCAGATGCGGTAAGTGGTGCCCGTCATCACTCGCGCCGCCATACGCATAAGGCGTTTGATCGGCGCAGGAAGTTCCGAAGCACCCTGACCCTGTGCGCTGGCGGCATGACGCGCCTCGTCTGCCCTCATCTTCTCGATGACTGCACGGCTTTTCTGATCTGAAGCCGGCAAGCTGTCGAGATGACCGTCCAGATGTGCTTCAACCTGTCGTTCGGTCTCGGCGAGAAACCCGAGGCTCCAGCGATCTCCCAACAATCCCGATGCCGCTCCGATGAGGAATGCACCGGCATAAAAAGCCGGATTGAGGACGCTGGGGCGTCCTCCGAGGCTGTCAATGCGCGAGGCCGTCCAGGCCAGATGATCTGCTTCCTCGTTGCCGGCGTGTTCCAGCACCCGCCGGGTATTTTCGTTGCGTGCTGTCAGCGCCTGACCTGAATACAACGCCTGCGCGCAAATCTCGCCGGTATGGTTAACGCGCATGAGGGCTGCAACGTGCTGTCTTTGCGCCGTCGGCAAACCTGCTTCTTCCAGTTCCTCGCCGGGCATACCACGCGACGGTGGTGTTACTCCAGCGAGCGTTCTCAAGCCGCGGTCGAACTCCACAATGACTCTGTCCAGAATACTCCTGTCCGCTCCACGCGGCGTGTCATGCATGGCGCTACTTCTTTCTCAGCAGGAACCGGAATTCGTCCGCTTGCGCACTATGCGACAGCAGTTCGTTCCCGGTTTGTTTGGAAAAGGCCTGGAAATCACGCACCGAACCGGGATCAGTCGCGAGTATTCGCAACACCTGGCCCGACTCCATCGTGTTCAACGTTTTCTTGGTTCGCAGTATCGGCAACGGGCAATTCAGCCCGCGGGCATCGAGCTCTACATCAAAATTCATTTCAGTTTGGTCTGGCATAGCTTCGTATTATGCATACGGTTCCGGCTCGCGTCATCGGGTCGGAGACCACAGCTCGTGGATTCAGACGATGTTTACGTGCTGGTCATGCAACAGACTTGACAGGCGCGTATTGGCAGCTTCGAGCCGCGAGACGAGCAGCTCCAGAAACGCCGTGTCAAAGGCGTGAATACAGGTTTCGGTTGCCGCTGCGAGTGCATCGGCGCCGACCTTGACCACCGTAACCGCATCCACCGGCGTGACACTTGCAGACCTCGGATGCTTGCGACTTCCGACATAGGACATTTCGCCAAAGCACTCGCCCGCCTTCAGGATATTCAGAACCTTTCCCTGTTTGGTCACCCTGACTTCGCCCCCGACGAGAATATAAAACGCGGTTCCGAATTCACCCTCGCGAATAATTACGTCACCGGGCGAATACTTCACCCATTCGGCGATACGCAGCGCTTGCCACAAGTCAACATCACTGAATTGTTTGAAAAAATCCAGCTGCCGCAGAGTGCTGAACTTCTCGGCGTCGGGAACGATATCGTCGGCATTGTCCAGCTTGCCAAACACTTTCGCCAACTCGTGTGCAAAATCGTCCCAGGTTGCAAACCGCTCTGCGGGCTTCTTGCGCAAGCAGGTCAACACGATCTCGTCGACACTCGAGGGAATCTCCGGGCGTTGCGTGCTGGGTAGGTCGGGCTCGACAGTCAGAATCTGGTTGATCATCCCGAATCCGGTCGTACCCTTGAAGGGAAGATGTCCGGTCAGCATCTGGTAAATCACCACGCCCAGCGAAAACATGTCTGTCTGATGCGTCAGGTCTGCTTCCTGCAATTGCTCCGGCGACATGTAGGCCGGAGAACCAATACCGGAAATCTGCGTTGTGTCGGTGTGTATCGTCAGCGCTGCCCCGAAATCGGTAATCTTGATTTCCGATTGTTCGGTCAGCAGGATGTTCGCCGGTTTGATGTCGCGGTGAATGATGCCTCGTTGGTGGGCATGATCGAGCGCTTTGCAGCATTTGAACGCAATTTCCAGCACCGTCTTGATTGGCAGCAGGCTTTCCGGGGAAATATGCTGCTCAAGCGTGCCGCCATTGACGTATTCCATGACAAGGTAGCTGCCTTCATCGTCCGAGACGGCATCATAGATCGCAGCGATGTGTGGATGAGACAACTTTCCCGCAAGAGACGCTTCGGTTAGAAACAGTTTCTGAAATCGCTTGCCGTTTTCCTTGTCTTCGAGCGCTTCGGCAAGAACGAGCTTGATTGCGACATCGCGGCTGGCAAATGGGTCGCTCGCCAGATAAACAACGCTGGTTGCGCCCTTACCCAGTTCGCGAACAACCTCATATTTGCCTATCTTTTTCATTCAGCACGCGTCGTGCACAGATCAGCTCTTGTTAGAAAACCTATGCCGCAACGAGCAATTCGCGCTGAATATCGCTGGGTTCCGGCTGCGCGGCGCCTAGTTTTCTCGTCTCAGCTGCGCGTCAAAAGCCGTCAACTCGCGCAGTCGGGCATCGACGCTGGATCGTTCGTAAAAATCGCCGTCATCGCTCGCCTGTGCGAGTCGTAACTGCTCAATTGCTGCTCTCAGATTTCCCTTCAGAAGCAATGATTCGGCCAGGGCCCTGTGCTGGGAAAGGTGCTGACCAAGGGCCTGGTGGGCCTGCGCTTTCAGCTCAAACAGATAGGGATCCGTATCGATACGGGCGATGCACTCTTCCAGGAACTGCGCGTCCTTCTCCATCTGCCCGGAATTGAACAATGCGGTTGCATAACCGTACATAAGCGACCTGCGCGTCGGGAACCGCTGGAGCCCCTTGCGATAGGTGGCAAGTCCTTCTTCCAGTTGGCCGCTACGGACCTGGTACTTCGCGGCCAGCGCAAGAATCATAGGATCTTCCGGTGCTTTTGCCAGAAGGATCCTGACGTTCTCCCCTGCGGTATCGAGTTCGGGGGCCGAGGGTTCATTCTCACGCAACACAGCAACAACGTAGCCATAGCGCGGCGCCAGCTCATTGGCGTATTTCTTTTGGTCAATCCGGTCCTTGAATGTGGCAACAGCATCGGAAGGGGAACCATCCAGCGCAGTCAGACGGGCCCTTACCAACTGAAACGAAAGGCTGTCGGGCACCTGGCGATACGGCATTTCGCTCACGCGACTCTCGACGTCGGCGATGCGCTCGAAAGTGAGCGGGTGAGTTCGCAGATATGAAGGCGCACCACCCTGATAGATTTGCGACGCCCGCTGCAGCCGCTCAAAGAAACTGGGCACCGCATGCACATCGTAGTGCGATTTCTCCTGAATCTGCAGGCCGATACGATCGGCCTCACGCTCGTTGTTACGGCTGAAATTCAGCTGCGACTGCAGAGGCGCCGCCTGCGATGCGGCAATGGCGGCCTGCGACAATTGTGCATTGGAGCGCGCAGCAAGAATGGCGACTGCAAGACCGGCCAGTGATGCCAGCCTGTTCTGCTTCTGAACCACCATCATTCTCGCAATGTGGTGTTGCGTGACGTGCGCGATTTCGTGGCCCATCACTCCAGTGAGCTCCGATTCGCTTTGGGCGCTCAGAATCAGCCCGGTATTCACGCCGATAAAACCGCCTGGCAGCGCGAAGGCGTTGATGGACTTGTCGTTTACTGCAAAGAACTCGAAGTGTCCGCCCGGATCGGGACTATTTGACACGAGGGTATATCCGACCTGATTCAGATAATCGGCAACGTCGGGGTCATCCATATAACCCGGGCTGGAGCGGATCTGGGCCATGATGGATTTACCGAACATCAACTCCTGCGCCGGGGAGAGCAGGACCTGAGACGAGTCACCCAGATCGGGCAAATCCTGCCCGCTGGCCGGACGCCAGACCAGAGCAAAAATCAACAAAAAGACTCGCAGTTTCACGATGCTATGATATCGAAAGATACTCAAAGTTCGAGCAGCGGGTGGCAAACCGCGGTGAGGCCTAATTGAACAAACTGACTCATTTTGACTCACAGGGCAAGGCCCACATGGTAGACGTGGGCGAGAAATCCGAAACGCATCGCATTGCGGTTGCCGGCGGTTCCATCCGTATGCTGCCGAAAACCCTGGAGAGCATCCTGCAAGGCAGCACCAAAAAGGGCGACGTGCTGGGCATTGCCCGCATTGCGGCAATTCAAGGTAGCAAAAGGACCTCCGAGCTGATCCCACTGTGCCATCCCGTTGCACTCACTCGCGTCGGCGTCGAATTCGACATAGACAAGGAAAACAGCACGGTCAGGTGCACCGTAACAGCCGAAACCGTGGGGCGCACCGGCGTCGAGATGGAGGCCCTGAGCGCGGTCAGTGTCGCCTTGCTCACGATCTACGACATGTGCAAGGCAGTCGACCGCGGCATGCAAATTGACGGCATCCGGCTGATGAAGAAAAGCGGCGGTAAATCCGGAGACTGGCAGGCGGACGCCGCGACCGCCGGATAAGCATCGGCGCACGAGCAGGAATCTCCGATCCGATGAGAGCAAACGCACTGGCACTGCCGATCGTTGTGGCGTTACTCCAGTGCGCGTTGCTGTTGATAAGCGTCAATGCATCGGCGGCAGATGCGCGTGTCGACGAAGGGCGCCGCCTCGCGCACGATTTCAGGAAAGGAAACTGCCTCGCCTGTCACGCGATGCCCGCTGACCCACAGGCAGTAACCAGGACAAACATTGCACCTCCGTTGATCAATATGCGCGAGCGATTCGCTGATCGCGAAACGCTTTACAGCCAGATTTGGGACGCCGGCCAACGCAACCCGAATACCATCATGCCCCCCTTCGGCAAGCACATGATACTCAAGGACGAAGAAATCGAACTGATTATCGACTACCTGTACACCTTGTAAGCGGTAGCGTCGTTAAGGACAGATATGCGACAAACACGAAGAAGAATCGTCGGCCTGCTTGGCGCCGCCGCTGCGGCCGCGATGTTTCCCTTCCGGGTTATTGCAGCCCAATGGAATGAGAAGGCATTTGACGAAACCGAGTTTCCAGCCTCATTGAAGAGTGTTGGTGCGATTAATCTCATTGAAACCGACCAGATCGAACTGAAGACGCCGGAAATTGCGGAAAACGGGGCAATCGTTCCGATTGAAGTCACCAGCAAGATACCGAACACTGAACGCGTGTTCGTGTTTGCGGAAAAGAATCCGCAGCCGCTGGTTGCGACATATACATTTCTGAAAAATGTGGCACCGTTTTTCGCGATGCGTATCAAGATGGGTGAATCGGCAAAAGTTCACGTTGTCGTGCTGGCTGATGGCAAGCACTACACGGTTGCAAACGAGGTCAAGGTTACGATAGGTGGCTGCGATTGAGAGCGTGCACGGCGAACAGATAGCGAGAGGTTGATAATGGCAGATCCGATGCGCATGCGTGTCATCCACAAGGGTGACGTCGCCGATGTGAAAATGCTGGTTTTCCATCCGATGGAAACCGGCTATCGAAAAAGCCCGGTTGACGGCGAAATTATTCCAAAGCACTTTATCAAGACGCTTCAGGCAAGGCACAACGGCGAATTGGTACTGGAAACCGAATGGAGTCGTTCGGTCTCGCGAAACCCGTTTTTGCACTTTCGCCTGCTCAATGCCAAGGCCGGAGACAAGATCACAGTCGCCTGGGAAGACAATTGGGGAGAAACCGGCAGCGGCGAAGCAACGGTCAAATGAATCAGAGGCCCGCGAATCCGGTGAACTTCTTCAGGCTGGTGCTGGCTGGTTTGCTTTTGATCTGGGTACTTCCGCTGATGGCGTCCCCTGAATCGGACCGAGAGCAGTTTCTGGCGTTTTTCCGGGAGCGGTTCCCGGACGTACCAGTTGAAGAATATGTCAATGGCTCAATGATGCGCAGCGACGATGCGCTGGCCCAGTACGAAAGCATCATGGATTTCCCGCCATTTCAGGGCGACATTGACCGTGGCCGCACACTTTGGGAAAAACCATTCGCCAACGGAAAGGCCTTTGCCGATTGTTTCGACAATGGCGGACACAATGTCGCAGGCTTCTACCCCTATTACGATCAGTCCAGCGACCGCGTCGTTACTTTTGAAATGGCGATCAATGCCTGCCTGAAAGACAACAACGAGGTGCCGCTCGATTACGGTGACCGGAAGACAATGGGCGTGCTGACGGCCTACGCGCGCACACTTTCGGACGGCATGCTGATGGACATCAAGGTTCAGTCAGAAGGCGCACGCAGGAAATACGAAGCCGGGCGCGCTTTTTACTTCCGTCGCATCGGCCAGCATAACCTCGCCTGCGCCTCCTGCCACCTGACTCACGCAGGCCATTATTTTCGTGAAGAGATGTTGTCGCCAACGATCGGGCAGGCCGTGCATTTTCCGGTATTTCGCGGCGGCGAGTTCCTCTACACCCTGCACATGCGCTATCAGCGCTGTATGGAAGCCGTACGTGCCGTTCCGTTTCCAGCGGGCAGCGAGGAGCTGAACAACCTGGAATACTTTCATTCCTACCTGAGCAACGGTCTTCCTCTCAAAGCTTCGGTTTATCGACGCTGAACCCCTGAAACAGGACGCGCTGATTACCAGGCCGAGAAACGGCCGTACTGCCACAAGTTTGGGGGATTGGGGTGTATCCACCAGGGCATTCCGTGAATGGTGGTTGCGTACTCGACAGTCAGGATGAGCGCCACGCCAACGGCGAGAAGAACCGTGCCTGACAGCGCCAGCTTCAGTACTCGCGATGTTTCAGGCGCAGCGAATTGTGTCATTTGCCCCTGCGTACGGCGGCGCCCCAGGAGCCAGCCCGCGGTGACACAGAACATGATCTGGCTGTGCGGCATGGTCAGGTTGCCGCTGAAGCACGATTCGACCAGACCCATGATCAGCGCCGCTGCCACATACACACCGACGGCATCACCGGTGTGTCCGGGAGGCCCGGCACGAATCACACCAAGCGCAAAGAAACCGAGCATGCCGAGCAGCGCAATGGCCGCCCCGCCGCCGATCAATCCGTACTCGGCCAGAAACTGTAACGGACTGTTATGAGGATGTGCCGCGCGTGTGGCCGAATAATTGTGGCCGAATTGTCCTGGGCCGACACCGAGAATCGGGTTTTCCCGAATCATTTCGGCTGCACTCTTCATCATGACCACACGCTCATTGACGCTTTGCCAACCGCGTTCCACCATGGAATGCGTTTTCGGAATCGCCGGCGCTTCGGCAGTCGGCATCAGCAGCCGGGTGAAGACCAGGAAAATTGCAAGCCCGGCAGCAACGCCGACAGACTGTTGTCTGATCCACTGTCGCCGGTAACCGCGTCCGAACAACAGCACGACCAATGTTGCCGCGATCAACCCGACCCAGACCGCCCGCGTGCCAACCATCCACTGCAGGCTCCAGAAGTTCGCCGCAAGCACGTATAGCGCAATACTCGAGATACGACCAAGCTTGAACAGCTGCAGCGGGACGACAATCAGAAGCAGGGCATAGGTTTGATACTGACTGAAGAAGCGGACATTGGCGAAATTGAGAAATGGGCTGACCCAGGGGAATGTGTCTCCTTGTGCAATGTAGACCGCCTGCTCGGCCCAGAATTGAAGTACGACCAGCAGCGCGCCAGCGCAAATGGCAACCGATAGAGCAGCCTCCCCGCGGGCACCGGCGTTGCGCACCACACTGACGATGCTCAATGTCAAAGCCAGCAAGAGTACCGCCAGACTGACCTGAAGCACGCCTACCTGGGGCACTCCAGACAGCGTTGCACTGAGTACGCCGGCCGCGCAAAACAGAATCAACAGCGCTCTTGCACCTCGATTAAGCTCGATCCAACGCTGCGAAATAGCGCACGATACGCTCGGTATCGCTGTCATCGCTCCGATCGCCAACAGCAACCCGATTTCAAGAAGGCGCGCATTGTCGTATCGCCACCAGAGCAGTGTCGGAGACCAGACCGGCGCAAACATCAGGTAACTGGCAACCGTTGCCAGCATGAGTAGTGTCGCGTAAGCAGCAACGCTGCCGCGACCGTTGATTGACAATGGGTTGAGCACTGTCAAACTTTTGGTATCCGAAAACATTCAGAACGCACCCTTCAGCCTGGTCACCAAATTTCCGTGCGCGTTGGTGCAGTTGCCGCACAGGTTACTTGACTCATTCATCGATATTTCTGCAATCACAGCTTCGTCGGACTCAAATGCCGGAATCCGGCAAAAAAAAGGGTGCCGCAAAAGGCACCCTTCTTTCCCGGCGGCCCGTGGAATCAGCCAGGACCGCCGAAACTTCACGCACTATTACGACGGGCTCAGAGCGTGACCACCTGCTGTCACGATCACCTCGCGGCAGGAACCCGGCAGGAACTTGTTGATGTCGGAAGCATTGTTGGGATCCGGACCGCAGTCCCAGCGAGCAACCGCATCACCAGCGGCCGGCACGGTAGTAGCAGCAGCGTCTTGCCACGGCTTGAGGATGATGGCGTTGCCGTTAACAACCGAGTTGATACCGGTCGCACTGACCCAGACCTCGCCGGCGGCGTTGGTACGAACCTCGTCAACATACTTCGACGCGTTCACGCCCGAGTTTGCCAGGCTGGTCTCACAACCCCACTGACCGGCACCCGGCAGGGCAGAGGCGGACTGGATGGTCTCAGTAATACTGGTACGGCAGGCAGAAGCGGCAAGAATCACTTCGGACATCTTGGCGCGAGCGGTGTAGTCCTGATACGCGGGCAATGCGACCGCGGCCAGAATACCGATGATCGCAACCACGATCATCAGTTCGATCAGGGTAAAACCCTTTTGGACGGCTTTCATGAATCACTCCTTTTTGGATTGGTTAAAAACACACCGATGCGTGTGTGTTCGGGATCAATATTGGCAATCCCTATGCCAGGTCGCAGGCGCTATTTGAAAGCCCTTTTCCGGAGTCGGAGAAAGCCACAAAAATACTTAATAACCATAGGCTTGCAACACTTTCATTAGCCGCCTAAGAAGAAATACTTTCGCACGATTTGATGTGAAATGGCGACAGTTCACGCCGCACAGGAGCGAACGAAAATTCTTGCGTCGGGACTGGCAGTCACCAATTGACGCTGTTCGTCACTCACCCTACGAACTGGCGTGATCATCACCGGCCACCTGGTCGATCTGCTCCGGATCCAGAAACTGTTGAGCATACTTTGCATAGACTTTCCGATTGACGAACACGTCGAACAAATCCGGGTCGATATGGCCATTGTCCCTGAACCGGCGGAGAATCTCGAGCGACTCCGAGAGTGTATTGGCTCTCTTGTAAGGCCTGTCTCTGGCCGTCAGAGCTTCAAAGATGTCTGCTATGGCCATGACCCGCGCTTGTACCGACATCTGCTCCCCGGTCAGGCCTCGTGGATACCCTTTGCCATCCATGCGCTCATGGTGGCCTCCTGCGTATTCAGGCACGTTGCGCAGGTGATTGGGCCAGGGGAGAGACTCCAACATCTTGATTGTCACATCAATGTGACGATTAATAATTTGTCGTTCTTCCTGCGTCAAAGTTCCGGAGCGGATTGTCAGATTCTCTAATTCGTCTTCGGTCAGAAAATCAACCTCCCGGCCGGCAGCGTCGCGCCAGCGGTAGGTCTGCGAGACGTGTAATACCCGCTCATGGTCTTCGGCAGGCATCTTTTCCGCACCGATGTTTGCCAGGCGCAAAAAGTTACGATCGTGCTCGATGCGCCTGCAGGTCGCCTCATACGCCTCTTCAGCCTGTTGCCACTCGCCGTTGCGGTTTTCCGGTGCGGCGAGCTTTTCATTCAACATGCGAATCTCGGCGTCGCGCTTGATGACTTCAAACCGGGTATTGATGACACCGATTCGGTCGTAAATGGTCTGTAACTTGGTGGCCTTGTCGACGACATGAACCGGTGTGGTCACCTTCCCGCAGTCATGCAACAGACCGGCCATTCTCAACTCGTAACGGTCCTTGTCGGACAGTGAAAAATTGGCGAGCGCGCCCTCCCGGCTTTCGGCAGCGGCCTCGGCCAGCATCATGGTCAAGGCCGGCACCCGCTGACAATGGCCCGCTGTGTAAGGCGACTTGTCGTCGATCGCGGCGTTGATCAGGCCGATGAATGATTCGAACAAGTCCTCAAGCTGCTCGATCAACTGGCGGTTGGTCAGCGCGACCGCAGCTTGCGAGGCGAGCGATTCGGCAAGTTTCTGGTCCGCATCGGAAAAGGGAACGATTTCTCCAGTTGTCCGATGCTTGGCGTTGATCAGTTGCAAGACC
>JASFUE010000082.1:0-11327 GCA_050050435.1 Burkholderiales bacterium
ATTTATCCACAGGCGATTCAATCAAAAAAAGCATTTTTCAACAATTGCTTACCGATTGACTGCTGCGATCGAACAAGCGCGGTTGTGTGGCGAACCGGGTCGCTCACAAACCTTGCTTACGCAACAATCTCGACGTTCAGTTCGGCCACGCCTTCAACGCGCCCGGTCAGTTTGTCTCCGGGGGCAACTGCGCCGACGCCGGCCGGCGTGCCGGTAAAGATCAGGTCACCCGGCTCCAGCCGATAGTACTGCGAGAGATAGGCGATGGTGTCGGGCACACTCCAGATCATGTCAGCGAGGTCGCCTTGCTGGCGCAACTCGCCGTTCACATGCAGTGTAATGCTGCCCGCTGGGTGATGGCCGTAACGCGCTACGGGATAGACGGCGCTGATCGGCGCTGACTGGTCGAAGGACTTGCCGAAATCCCACGGCCGGCCCATCTTTTTGGCCTCCGCCTGCAGGTCGCGGCGGGTCAGATCCAGCCCGACTGCGTAGCCATAGACGTAATCGAGCGCTTCGGCTGCGGCGATGTTGCTGCCGCCGCGGTTCAATGCCACCACCAGTTCGATTTCGTGATGCAAGTCACTGGTTCCCGGAGGATATTTAACCTCACCTCCACCGGGCACAATGGCATCAGCCGGCTTCATGAAGAAAAACGGCGGCTCACGGTCGGGGTCTTTGCCCATCTCGCGGGCATGCGCGGCATAGTTGCGGCCAACGCAATAAATTCGTCGCACCGGGAATTGCGCCTCTTCGTCCATGACCGGAATCGCGGCGGCGGGGGCGGGTTCGAATACGTAGTTGCGGGTTGATTTCATCGACAGGTCGTTATTGGCCGGGCCGTTATCCAAAGCGGCTTCATCAAGACAGGCGTTAAAAAAACGGTATTAACAGAAATCCACGAAACGACAACGCGCAGGATCCGGGCTTCCCGGCACACGCTGCGTTGTGGCGCAAACCAGACTGCGATTATCTCATAAGCATCTGGCGAACTGCGCCAGCATCTGACGAACCGCGCTGCGCGTGCCTTCGAACATCGCGCTGGCAGCAGTATTGTCACGAGCGCTTCGAGACGTCAGGAATCCGGCGTGACAAAGCGGATGGTGAGGTCACTACGCGCCCGGCTGCGACAGGCGAGGATGATGCCTTGCTCGCTTTGTGCGCTCGACAGCGCCTGGTCGGAAAATTCCAAGGCGTCGACTTCGCCGGCAACCAGCCGGCACTTGCAGGCACCACAGTTCCCGGCCTGGCAACTGTAGGCGAAGCGTACCCCCTGCGCGAGCAATGCATCGAGCAGCAATTGGCCTTCCGCAACATTGATTTGCCGCTGCAGATCCTCGATCGTGACCCGATACGGCGCGCTCATGACGGCAATGCAACGTGGCCGATTCGGGTAGATGCGCCCGGGGACAACGAGGCAGCCTTCATTGAGCAGGGCTTGGCTGGAACAGGCGTCGATGCCACTGCGCTCATTCGAAATCGCGCACTGCGCCACGCCTGCTCTTGATGTTGCCGCGCTTTTTCTTGTCGTCAACGCGCCTGCGCCGTGCCGCAAGACTTGGTCTGGTCGGTGTGCGTACCTTTGGCGCGCGCGCCGCCAGCCGCACCAGCGCAACGAGGCGTTCGAGCGCATCGTCACGGTTGCGCGACTGCGAGCGAAAGCGCTGCGCCTGTATCACCAGCACGCCATCGGCAGTCATGCGATGCCCGGCCAGTTTGCGCAGACGCGCCTTGACGTCGCTGCCAAGCTGGTCCGAATGCGCGACGTCGAAACGCAATTCAACAGCAGTCGAGACCTTGTTGACATTCTGTCCGCCCGGCCCTGACGCACGCACGAAGTGCCATTCGAGATCACTTTCGGATAACGATATGCTGTCAGTAACGCGAATCAATCGCCTGTTCTCCATCGCCTGAAATCAACTGCGAGCAAGCGCACATCGGACCAGCTATGAGGATAATCACTCTTGTGCACTGCACCAACCACAATACGGAAAAAAACAACAGTAACCTCACGTTGCAACCCGTTGTTGCTCTTGCCAAGACAGAGTCTAACCGCTACATTTGCATCGGGTTTCTCCAGTCGATACCGACTGTGTTTCAAGCCACCGCAAGCGTGTTTCACGCGGCACGGTGAAACTGCTTGAGAAACTGTCATCAAGGTAAGACGGGCCTGGAGGATCTAAATCCTAATTGATGGGTGCAAGCTCGAGGTATATGAGCCCAAGCCCATTTCTTAAAACATAACGGGAGAGAGTTATGAATCGTTGGACTAGCGCAGCGGCCGTCAAGGCCATCTCTGCTGCAGCTTTCATCGGCTTTGCTTCCCAGGCAGTGGCGGCAGACGTCACCTGGGACAGGCTGTTGAATGCTGACAAGGACCCGAACAACTGGGTCATGTATCACAAGGACTTCACCGGCTGGCACTTCAGCGGTCTTGATCAAATCAACACCAGCAACGTCAGCAACCTGAAACTGGCATGGCAGCACACGCCGGGTTCGAGCAAGCGCGGCATTCAGTCGTTCCCGCTCGCAGTTGACGGCGTTGTCTACTACACCAGCTCCTCGGGTTCGGTGTGGGCGCTGAATGGCTCTACGGGTGCACCGATCTGGCACTATCAGGCCAAGATCGACCAGGAACGTGCCGAAGGCACTTTCTACAACCCGTATAACCGTGGTCTGGCCATTGGCTACGGCAACGTCTACATCGGCACGACCGACGGCCGCATGATCGCACTGAACAAGGACGACGGCAGCGTTGTCTGGGATAACGAGATCATGTCTGTTGCCAAGGGCAACAAGGGCTTCACCGGAGCCCCCGTCATCGTCAAGGACAAGGTCATCATCGGCGCCAACGGTGGTGAACTTTCCGGATGTTGCGGACCGATCTTCGCAGTTGACGCAGCCTCGGGCGAAGTTGCCTGGCAATTCGACACCATCGGTGGCGATCAGCGTTCACGCGATTCCTGGGGCAATGACTCCTGGAAAATCGGTGGGGGCGGCGGCTGGATGACCGGCTCGTACGACGCCAAGACCAACACCGTATGGTGGGGTACCGCCAACCCGGCACCTGACTATGACTACATCGGTGAAGGCTGGATGGACGGCGGTCCGCGTCCGGGCACGAACCTGTACAGCTCCTCGGTTGTCGTGCTCGATGCCGACACCGGTGAACTGTCTGCCTACTTCCAGGAAATGCCGCACGATGCGTGGGACTTTGACTCCGCCGTCGGTGAATTCCTGCTGATGGAAAAAGGCGGTCAGCGTTACATGGTTCACCCGAACAAGGGCGGCATCATCTTCGTTTACGATCCCGACTCCGTCGGTGGCGGTAACGAACTGGCCGTTCGCAACGCCTACATGATCGGCGAGACCTACAACTACGTCAAAGGCGTATCCAGGGACGGTCAACTGATCGGCCGTCGTGAACTGCCGGAAGGCAAGCACACCGACGTTTGCCCGGCAATTGACGGCGCAATCTCCTGGAACACCGGTGCATTCAACCCGAACCTCGGACTGCACTACATGTTGACGCAGGAATTCTGCTTCGACATCGAAGTGGTCAACCCCGAGCGTCCGGATGACTACTCCGGTCAAGCCTACTTCGGCGCAAGCTGGACTTCCAAGCCGCCCAAGCAGAAAGTTGACGGCACACCTGTTGACGCCGCCTACGGTACCCTGCAGGCACGTGACCCGCTGTCCGGCAAGATGCGCTGGCGCGTCGAGTTCAAGTACCCCGTACTTGCCTCGCTGCTGGCCACCGGTGGCAACCTGGTCTTCGTACCGGGCGCCGACGGCATGTTCATGGCATTTGATGCCCGCAACGGCAACCTGCTGTGGCAAAACAACAATGGTATCGGCCACCACGGTGGCGTGATCTCCTACATGTCCGGTGGCAAGCAGTACATCGCTGTCGTGACCGGCTGGGGTTCACATGTGTCGGGTAACTACCCGGGTCTGTTCGGTGAGCCGTTCACCAGCATGCCGACCGACACCGGTACTCTGATGGTGTTCTCGCTCTGATTCACTGAAGGTCAACGACCTTCAAAGTCAGACAGCAGTAAGTGAATAGGGCGGGGTTCATCCCCGCCCTATTTTTTCGCACTCAACTGTAAACAATGAATTTTTGGCTCCCGGTGCCGGATTACGAGCGTAAACGTGAACCCACGCTGGAGCGTTAATGTCAAAAGGAAAGGCCAGACCGATGGCCAGACATGATTGAATGATTTCGGGAGAATCTGATGTATCGAATGAGCGGGTTATCGCGAATTGCCGGGCTTTTTCTTGCCGGCGTGATTTGCGTATTTTTGCAGACGTCAATTGCCGCTGCCAACGAAGACCCCACCGAGGTCGCTGCGGCGAAGGTGGACGAGAAATACGCTGAGCATAACAGCGACGTGAAACGCCTGTTCGCGTCCCGCTGCAGCTGGTGCCATCAGGGCTATGGCATGAAACAGGCCGATGGCCCGCGCCTGGCAGGTAGTCACAAGTCACGTGATGAGCTCATCAAACAAATTGCATTCGGCAAGTCACCAATGCCCGGCTTTCGCAAGCAACTGAAGGAGTGGCAAATCGAGTCCTTGGCCGACTACATCAAGGCTTTACCGAACGATTGACCGGTGCTGCCGATACAAAAAAAGCGGTCATCGGACCGCTTTTTTTGTGGGTACGTTTGCGATCAGCGCCGCTTCAGTTTGAACTTGATCTGAAACCCTTCGTATTTGCCCTTGCCGTCGAGAACCTTGCCGTCCTCGCTCAGTTGCGCACTTGCCACGAACACGCCGGCCGACAAGCCCGGCGCGCGGAAACTGTAGCTCGTGTCCTCTTTAGTGGTCTTCTGGAGGGTGACCTCGTCTTCGGAAAAATTATCGAGGTTGGTCATTTGAATGACTCCGCTGCCATCGGCTTCAATTTGCAGCACCATGGTGCCGCTGGTCATGCCCCGATACCACGCGCCGGCCCATGTTCCGCTGAGTTTATCGGCTGCCGCAGCAGGAACCATGAAGGCCGAGCATAATGCCGCTACCGTTGCTATCAGCCAGATCTTTTTCATTTGCCTCCTCCAATTGAACGCGAACACCGCCGCGACTATCTCGGTCGATGATACCGGCAATAACGATTGTCACACCAACCACCGTATAATCAATCAGTTACGACCAGATCCTTGATGATGAATTTTTGCAGTAATTGTGGAGCACGTACAGTGCAGCGAATCCCCCCCGGAGACAATCTGCCCCGGGCGGTGTGCGATCAGTGCAATATCATCCACTACGAGAATCCCAAACTCATAGTCGGCTGCATCCCGGAGTGGGAAGACCGCATCCTGCTTTGCAAGCGCGCAATTGAACCGCGCATCGGCATGTGGACAGTGCCGGCCGGATTCATGGAGAACGGCGAGACGACGGCCGATGGCGCCATGCGCGAAACGCTGGAAGAAGCCAATGCGCGCGTGGAGATCATTGCCCCTTACGCGCTGTACAACATTCCGCATATCAACCAGGTCTACCTGCTGTTCCGTGCGCGACTGCTGGATCTGAATTTTTCCCCCGGCGCCGAATCGGAACTTGTCGAATTATTCGATGAAGCCGACCTGCCCTGGGATGAACTGGCGTTCGCAACGGTGCGTAACACCTTGCATCACTATTTTTCGGACCAGCAAAAAGGCGAGTTCCGCTTCCACATGGGCACGATCGAGCGCATGCCCAGGTCGGAAGACACGTCGTATCCGGTCTAGCGCGTTGCGCCCGGTGCTATCGCTTGCCCGGGCGCATTAATGTCAACGAGCGGACCCATAGTCTCACACGCCCGCTCGCAACGTTTCTACCAGCTCGTTCCGGTGTCATCTGAACTCGAGATCTTGTGTATAGCCAGATCGGCTCCCTTGAATTCGTCTTCCGGGTCGAGCCGTATGCCGACTATCTGCCTGAGAACACCGTAGACAATGACACCCCCAATCAGCGCAACTGCAACGCCCATGGCGGTGCCGATCAGTTGCGACATGAACGAGACCTCGCCTCTTCCGCCAAGCGCTGTCGCTCCGAAAATTCCGGCAGCGATACCACCCCAGGCGCCACATATTCCATGCAACGGCCAGACGCCGAGCACGTCGTCGATTTTCCAGCGGTTTTGCGTGAGGGTGAAAAACATCACGAACAAGCCGCCCGCAACCGCCCCGGTCACCAGTGCGCCGAGCGGATGCATGATGTCGGATCCGGCACAAACGGCGACCAGACCCGCCAACGGCCCGTTGTGCACGAATCCGGGGTCGTTGCGCCCGATAAACAGCGCGGCCAGGGTGCCACCGACCATCGCCATCAACGAATTGATTGCGACCAGTCCACTGACGTTTTCCAGCGTCTGCGCCGACATCACGTTGAACCCGAACCAGCCAACGGTGAGCATCCAGGCTCCCAGCGCCAGGAACGGAATGCTCGAGGGCGGATGTGCGGACATCTGGCCGCCGCCCTTGTAGCGTCCGCGCCTCGCGCCGAGTAATAACACTGCCGCAAGCGCAATCCAGCCACCCATCGCATGAACCACGACCGAACCGGCGAAATCACGCATCGGCGCACCGAAGGTCGCTTCCAGCCAGTCCTGCACGCCAAAGTTGCCGTTCCAGATAATGCCCTCGAAAAACGGATAAATGAGCGCAACCAGAATGGCGCTGGCAATGAGTTGCGGATAGAACCTGGCACGCTCGGCAATTCCGCCGGAGATGATGGCGGGTATTGCTGCAGCGAAGGTCAGAAGGAAAAAGAACTTGACCAGTTCATATCCGTTTTGCTCGACAAGGGAATTGGCTCCGGTGAGAAAACCGCTGCCGTAAGCGAGCGTGTATCCGACAAGAAAATAGAAAATCGTGGATATAGAAAAATCACACAGGATCTTGACCAGCGCATTGACCTGATTCTTCTTGCGAACCGTTCCGACTTCAAGAAAGGCAAAGCCACCATGCATCGCCAGCACCATGATGGCGCCGAGCAAAATGAAAAGTACATCCCCTGGCGTATACATCGTCTCCATCACTCCCCTCCGTTTTGTTATTTGCCGTACGGGTATGATTCTGACATAACAACCCATTGAAATTAAGAATTTATTCCTCGCAGTAAACGCGGGGCTGCCGGGCTCATGAAACACCGGGCCAATGGAGCCGCCAAATAACTGCGCGGTGCGTCAATCCTGCGTCAGCACTGGCCCCGGGGAAGCGCGCAGGCGACAGTCACCCGGAGGCTTTTCGCGTCGACAGATATCAAACAATCAGCGCAGACGACGGAGCAGACCTGGTGATGACGTTGTGTCACCATGACAATTGCGGGAACGCTTGTTCCGGTTCATTCGGGAACAGATATGTTCCATTTTCTCCCGGAAGCATGTGTGTTCCGGTTCATTCGGGAACAGATATGCTCCACAAACCAGTAACGATCTACTGAACCGATGAAAGATTCGCTGCAACCCGGTCTGAGCCATCAGCACCGTTTCACCATCCCCAAGACCAAGACAGTCCCCTACCTCTATCCCGAGTCCGACATGTTTCGCGAAATGCCGGAAGTGCTCGCCACCGGGTTCATGGTCGGCTTGCTCGAGTGGGCCTGCATCGAGTTGTTGCGCCCACACCTTGACTGGCCAGACGAGCAGTCGCTCGGGACGCACGTGGATTTTTCACATCTGGCAGCAACACCACCGGGACTGACCGTTACCGTAGACGTCAAGCTCGAATCAGTTCAAGGACGCAAGCTGGCGTTCTCGGTCGTTGCGCACGATGGCATCGACACCATTTCCACCGGCACGCACGAACGCGTGATCATCGACGTCGCGCGTTTTCGCAACAAACTGGCCGCCAAACAGCCCTGAGCGGCGCCCCGATCTGCCAGCCGCGCAAGACGGGAAGCTAACGCGCCAGCGATCGCATCGCCTGTTCGAGGCCCGCCAGTGTCAGCGGATACATGCGATCGTCCATCAGTTCACGCACCATCGGAATGGACTCGTAGTACTGCCAGCGGTCTTCGGGCGTCGGGTTGATCCAGGCCGACTTGCTGTAGACATCAAGCATACGCTTCAGCCACACAGCGCCCGCCTCTTCATTGTGATGCTCGATGCTCCCTCCGGGATAAGCGATTTCGTAGGGACTCATGGCAGCATCGCCAACAAATATGAGTTTGTAGTCGTGGCCGTACTTGTGCAGGATCTGCATCAGGGGAATGCGTTCGCTGTTGCGCCGCACGTTGTCCTTCCAAACTGACTCGTAGACGAAGTTGTGGAAATAGAAATACTCGAGATGCTTGAATTCCGAGCGCGCCGCCGAGAACAATTCCTCGCAGGTGCGAACGTAATCGTCCATTGAACCGCCAACATCGAAAAACAACAGCACCTTGACCGCATTGTGCCGCTCGGGAACCATTTTCAGGTCGAGGTAGCCGGCATTGCGGGCGGTCGAGCGAATGGTGTCGTCGAGGTCGAGTTCGTCGGCTGCACCCTCGCGCGCGAAGCGGCGCAAGCGTTTCAGCGCTACCTTGATGTTGCGCGTACCCAGTTCGAGGGTGTCATCGAGATTGCGAAACTCGCGCTTGTCCCACACCTTGACCGCGCTGCGGTTACGCGAACCCTGCTGCCCGATGCGCACCCCCTCCGGATTGTAGCCATAGGCGCCGAATGGTGAAGTGCCGGCAGTACCGATCCATTTCGAGCCGCCCTGGTGCCGGCCGCGCTGCTCTTCGAGGCGCTTCTTGAGCGTTTCCATGAGTTTTTCCCAGCCGCCCAGGGACTCGATCTGTTTCTTTTCTTCTTCTGTCAGCGACAGCTCGGCCTGCCGGCGCAGCCAGTCCAGCGGTATCTCGGCGAACATCTCGTCGGGCATTGCCTGCAAGCCGCGAAAATACTCGCCGAACACCCGGTCGAAACGGTCATAGTGGGTTTCATCCTTGACCAGCGAAGCGCGCGCCAGATAGTAGAACTGCTCCATGCTGCCGGAGGCCACATGCTTTTGCAGCGCCTCGATCAGGGTCAGATATTCCTTGATCGATGCAGGCACCCCGCCATCGCGCAATTTGAGAAAGAATTCAGTCAGCATGCCCTGAGTCTGTTTGCAGTCCCCGGTAAGACCAGGTGGTTGAAGTGCGCTGCTAGCGCGTGCGCCGCGACAAGAACACCAGGCGCTCGAACAGATGCACGTCCTGTTCGTTCTTCAGCAACGCGCCTGCCAGAGGCGGAATGATCTTGCGCTCGTCCTGCGAGCGCAACGCATCGGCAGAGATATCCTCTGCCATCAGCAGCTTCAGCCAGTCGAGCAGCTCCGAGGTCGAGGGCTTCTTTTTCAGCCCGGGCACGTCACGGATCTCGAAGAAGACTTCGAGCGCTTCGCGCAGCAATGATTTCTTCACCCCCGGGAAATGCACATCGACGATCTTCGTCATCGTGTCCTTGTCCGGGAAGCTGATGTAATGGAAGAAACAGCGCCGCAGGAAGGCATCGGGCAGTTCCTTCTCGTTATTGCTGGTAATGATGATGACCGGACGATGTTTCGCCTTGACCAGTTCGCGTGTCTCGTAGACATAGAACTCCATGCGGTCGAGTTCGCGCAGCAAGTCGTTGGGAAACTCGATGTCGGCCTTGTCGACTTCGTCGATCAGCACCACCGATGGTGAATCCGCGTCGAACGATTCCCACAGCGGGCCGCGC
The DNA here is from genome assembly GCA_050050435.1 of Burkholderiales bacterium. Lineage (GTDB taxonomy): Bacteria > Pseudomonadota > Gammaproteobacteria > Burkholderiales > Eutrophovitaceae > SG8-40. The sequence goes on from JASFUE010000082.1 coordinate 9,673, forward strand.
ACGATGTAGTTGGCAATGTCATGAACCTTGTCTTCGCCCAGTTGGGAGTCACGCAGCCGCGAAACGGCGTCGTATTCGTATAGTCCCTGCTGCGCCTTGGACGTCGACTTGACATGCCACTGGTAGAGCGGGCGCTCCAGCGCCCGGGCGACTTCCACCGCCAGCATGGTCTTGCCGGTGCCCGGCTCGCCCTTGATCAGCAACGGTCTCTCGAGCGTTACCGCGGCATTGACCGCCATCATCAGGTCGTCGCTGGCAACGTAGTTTTCGGTTCCTGTGAATTTCATGAAATCGGTCTTCGGCTATTGGATACCGCCATTATACGGTCCGCATGCATCGGTCCTTGCCGGGCGTTTATAATGCGTCCTCTGTTCCGGCCCCCGCTGCTGCGCGTTGCGGCCGCGTGATTACCCCGCCTTATCAGACTCGCGAGGATGCAAGTGCCAAGGTTAAATGCCAATCTTTCAATGATGTTCAACGAGGTCGAATTCCTCGAACGTTTCGATGCCGCCGCCAAAGCCGGTTTCAAGGGCGTCGAGTTCCTGTTCCCCTACGCTTTTGACAAGAACCAGCTGGCCGACAAGCTGCAACAAAACGGGCTGGCCATGGTGCTGTTCAACATGCCGCCGGGCGACTGGGAAGCCGGTGATCGCGGTCTTGCCTGTGATCCGGCGCGCAGCGCGGAATTCCAGGACAACGTCGGCAAGGCGCTCGATTATGCGCTGGCACTGAAGTGCAAGCAGCTGCACTGCATGGCGGGACTCAAGCCGCGCGGCGTCGGTGACGAGCAGATGCGCGAAGCCTACATCGCCAACCTGCAGTTTGCAGGCAAGGAGCTGGCAAAACACGGCATCACGCTGCTCATCGAGGCCATCAACACGCGCGACATCCCGGGCTTTTACCTGAACTATTCGGCACAGGCGGTCGACATCATGCACTACGCCAATGTGCCGAACCTCGCCTTCCAGTACGACATCTATCACATGCAGATCATGGAAGGTGATCTGGCTCCGACAATCGAGAAAAATCTTTCGAAAATCGGTCATATGCAACTGGCCGATACCCCCGGGCGCCACGAACCGGGAACTGGCGAGATCAACTATCCGTTCCTGTTCGATTTCATTGATCGCATCGGTTACAAGGGCTGGATCGGCTGCGAGTACCGGCCGGCGGCAAAAACCGAAGACGGGCTGGGATGGGCCAGCAGGTGGCTATAGCCTGATTCCCGAGAATCAGGCCAGAGTACACAAAACAGAACACAAGGAGGAGCAAGGCATGAATATCGGCTTCATCGGGCTGGGCATCATGGGCAAACCCATGGCGGAGCATCTCATCAAGGGCGGACACACGCTGTACCTACAATCGCGCAGCGGCGTTCCCGATGAACTGACCAAAGCCGGCGGCAAAGCCTGCAAAACAGCTGCCGAAGTGGCGAGTAAATCCGAAGTCATTATCACCATGGTTCCGGACACGCCGGATGTCGAAAAAGTTCTGTTCGGCGAAAACGGCGTCGCCGAAGGCGTGTCCGGCGGCAAGATCGTGATCGACATGAGCTCGATCTCGCCGATCGAAACGCGCGATTTTGCCGAACGCATCAAGAAGCTGGGCGGAGATTATGTCGATGCCCCCGTCTCCGGCGGAGAAGTGGGTGCGAA
>JASFUE010000083.1:0-11318 GCA_050050435.1 Burkholderiales bacterium
TGCCCACAGCGCACGGCGTCTCGGGCACACTGGCGTAATTGCCTTCGATCATCAGAATATCGGCGGGATTGATCGAGCATGCGACGATATCCACCAGCACTTCGCCTTTGCCGGGCTTGCCCGGATTGGCGCTGTCAATGCATTTGACGACGTTCTCGGCAGGGCCGATAGCCGTGAGTTGCGCAGATTTCATGATGTGCTTTCCTCCTTGATGCGAACGATTCGCGGATCAGTATTTTTGTGATGGCATGCGCGGAACCGCAGCGCGCTGCGGCAATCCAATAACGGCAAGCATACCCTGTGTCGGGTATGCGGATGTGGGACAGCAGCCGGCCGGGTAGCTCGCGGTTGAACGAATGGTCTGTATCAGTCAGACTGCGACCAATGTGGGCTTGAAATAGCACAAGGCCGCCACAATATGTCATACGGCGCTTAACAGGGAAATCAATGCAGCAAAACTATCAAAGACGCGTCAGATTTGTGATCACCGACTCACGGGGTGTAGCCCGCCAGCCTGGTTTGCTGGGCAAAGTGCTTGGCGCCATTGTGGGGGCTATCGTACTGGTGATCGCGTTCATGTTCTCCGTTGTGGCACTGGCGGTCGTTTCGGTGATCGTCCTGATCGTGATCGGCTATTTGTGGTGGAAAACGCGCGATTTGCGGCGTCGGATGCGCGAAAATCCGCCCGGCGGCCGGGTCATCGACGGCGACGCCATTCAAGATCGCGACTGACACACCTCTGCGCAACGCCTTACTCAGTTCTGCTTCTGGTACTCAAACCGACGCGAGGCCGGGCGATTTCGCCGGTTCGCGCTTTCTTGCTTATGCCGCCGTGGCGTAACGTCTGATTTTTTCTTCATCCAGTTCCACGCCGAGGCCGGGTTTCTGTGGCAATGCCATGCAGCCGTCGGACGGATCGAGCCTGACCGGCTCGGTGAGGTACCACTGAAACACATCGCTGCTGAATCCGATCGGATCGTGAAACACTTCGACGAACGGACAGTTGGGCAGAGAAGCGCACAAATGCAGATGCGCGACAAAACCGAGGCCGCCTCCACCGTGATGCGGCGCGCACAGTTTGTGATGCATTTGCGCATAAGCGCAGGCCTTGCGGATCTGCGACAGGGTTTCACCGACCATCGCTTCGGGCTGCAGCACGTCATAGCAATCGCGATCAATGAGCCAGCGATATTCATGCAGACCGACATTGTTTTCTCCGCCGGCGATGAGAATATCAACCGAATCGGCAAGTCTCGTCAGATTGTCGAAGTCATAACGACCCAGCGGCTCTTCCAGCCAGTACACACCGAGGCGCTGTAATTCGCGGGCGGTTTGCAATGCGCGTTCGTAGTGCCAGACGGGACCTTGTTCAGGCTGCTGCGTTCCCGGCTGCTGTGCCTGATTGGCATCGACCAGCAGGGTGAAGTCCATGCTGCCGGCCAGTCGTGCTGCCTCGATCTGTGCGATGTCTTCATGAATGGTCCAGTCGTGGATGCGCAGTTTCGCCGCATTCCATCCGGCTTCCTTTACCGCCATGATGTCGTCGCTTCTTGCTTGCGGCGAACCGACTTCGATAAATGACGCATATGCAGGCACGCGGTCGCGATACCCGCCCCACAATTTGTAAACGGGTTGCCCGCAGGCCTTGCCGATAATGTCCCACAATGCCATTTCCACGCCCCAGGCCGCGCCGGCGTTCTCGAAAATACGCGCGTGCTGTTCGAGCGCGAACGGATCCTTGCCAATGAGTTGCGGCTTGATCCACGAGTCAATAAGCGGCGAGACGGTGTAGCCCGGCGAGCCGATACCAACGATGCCTTCGTCGGTGTAAACCTTGACGATGGTCCCGCCCCAGCGCTGCCAGGTGCTGCCCGGTGCCCACGCCGGTTTCATCGGCCGCTTCAGCGCGGGGCCGTCCAGTTGCATGGTTTGGATATCGGTGATTTTCATGTTGATGTGGCGCTGTGTAGATGCCCGGAATGTTCTCCCGAATCGGCGCCCGGCGCAATGTGACCCGGGTCATTGCCAGCCGTTTGATTGCTAGCCGGAACGATTCGCGAAGTAGAATCACGCTTCGCCATGAACGTGTGTCCGGGTGGTTGGTTGCTCACTGACATGAGTAGCATTCGGATACAAACTATCCATTTCGGGAAAAGACCAGCGTAATGAATCAAAGCAGGCTTGAACAAGCAATCCAGTTCGCTGTTGAGCACGAAACCGCGTGGAGCCGGGAAATCAGTGACGACTGGGGTATTCATCACGACGACTCGCCGCCATTCAACCGTTTGCTCGGGCCGGTTCACTCGCGCGGGCCGGTCTCCGGCGCCGTGGTCATCGACGATGAAACCGTCATGACATGGGGCGAGCCGGACCGGGCGGACCTGACTTTCAGCGTTGCCAAGACCTATCTCGCCTTACTCGCCGGCGTGGCCCACGATCGTGGCCTGCTGCCCGATGTGGATGAACCAGTCGGTGCGCGTGTTACGGGCATTGGCTTTGATGAAGGGCGCAATGCGCAGGTGACATGGGCGCATTTGCTGCAACAGACCAGCGAGTGGGAGGGGGAATGTTTCGGCGTTCCCGAACAGGTGGACCGCTACCGGGTGTTGCCATTCCAGGGTGGATCGGCAACCGGCAAGAAGGGCGATGCACGCGTGTTGCAGGCGCCGGGCACGTTCTGGGAATACAACGACGTGCGCATTAATCAACTCTCACTGGCCTTGCTTCACCTATTCGGCAAGCCGTTGCCTGAAGTATTTTCCGAAACGATCATGGAACCGGTCGGGGCGAGTCGCAACTGGCAATGGCGTGGTTACGACAACGCCTGGACCGAAATCAACGGCAAGCGCATGCAATCGGTGCCTGGCGGCACCCACTGGGGCGGCGGGGTCTCGATCAGCAGCATGGACCAGGCGCTGATTGGCCGTTTGCTACTCAACAAGGGCAGGGCGAACGGAGTCCAGGTGCTGTCGGCGGACTGGGTCCGGCGCATGCTCACGCCATGCGCGATTGCGCCGTTCTACGGGTATCTGGTGTGGCTGAATTACCAGCGGCGGGTGTTCCCGAGCGCGCCCGAGACCAGTTTCTTCGCTATCGGCGCGGGCAGTTCATTTACCTGGGTCGAACCCGGGGCGCGACTGGTGACGGTAGTGCGGTGGATTGACGCCGACTACGCCGACGGATTTTTCAAACGCATCCTGTCGGCGATTGAATAGATCCGGCAGGTAGCTGTGCAGCCGAAAAAGAAAAAAGGATAGCGCTGGAGCTATCCTTTTTTTGTTTCTTCTCTGGCTGATCGCATCGCATGAAATTGCGCCGTGCGTTGCGGTATCAGCCACAGATCAGTACTCGGCCAGCTCTCCCGCTGTGGAGAGGCACGCGCCGTAAACGCCGTTGATGAACTCGATCACCTCGTCGTCAGTCATGTCGCCATTGGAATTGTTTTGATAGGCACTGCTCCAGGTGGCATTGGACAAGCCGGGTGAGAGCTGGATCACTGTCAACGTCGCTTCATACTCCTTCACTGGCAACGGCGCAGGATCGATAACCATGTAAGTAAAGCTGCGCTGCATCGGATCCCATGCAAGCAGTCTTTCGTCGAAACTGGGACCGTCCTTGATGGTCAACGTACGGATCGCGCCAACCTCGTTGTTGGTGCCGGACTTGATATCGGCGCCGGAAAATGGCGGGCACCAGTTTTCCAGACCGTCAAAGTCCTTTACGACATCCCAGAAATTCGACGCAGGTGCATTGATGTTAATGCTGACATAGGAATTCAGTATTCCCTCGGCGTGCGCTGAGAAAGAGATGGCGGCGAAGCTTGCGAGCGCAAGGTTTAGAAGCTTTTTCATGATTGCGTTCTCCTCAAGATTTCTTTGTTATTCAACGTTTGCAGGTGTTTCACACATGGCTGCGTACGCATCGCGGGCCGTGCTCGTGATTGCCTGTTAGTGCGCTACAGACGAACTATTCTACACGTCCTCGCTTACCGGCATGTTGCAGTGTCCGCATTTCGGCATCAGGGCCATATCGGCCGGTCCGGCAACAGCACGGCATTGCCCCGGATTTCATCGATCAGCCGCGGTAGACCTGGAACGGGCTGAACGACTGGTTCACCGGCATCAGCTCGATCCGGTTGATATTCATGTGCGGTGGCAGGCTGGCAATCCACAGCAGCGCGTCGGCAATGTCTTCGCCCGTCATTGGATCGGCGCCCTTGTACAACTTGTCCGAGGCTTCCTGATCACCCTTGGTGCGCACCAGAGTGAATTCTGTTTCCGCCATTCCAGGCTCAACGCAGGTCACGCGCACGCCGGTGCCGTGCAGATCGGAGCGCAGACCCAGGGAGAACTGCACGACGAAAGCCTTGGTGCCGCCGTAAACGTTGCCGCCCGGATACGGGTAGCTCGCAGCCACCGAACTGATGTTGATGATGGCGCCTTTGCGCTTGATCAGCGACGGGAGCAGCTTGCGTGTGAGCGCCACCAGGCCGCGAACATTGGTGTCGATCATGGTATTCCACTGGTCGAGATCGCATTCCTGCGCCGGCGCCGTTCCCAGTGCGAGCCCGGCATTGTTGATCAGCAGATCGATGTCCTTGAACGCGGCCGGCAAGGCGTCAATGGCGGCGTTCATCGCGTCGAGGTCGCGAATGTCGAACACCGCCGGGCAGACCTTGTCTGCGCCGAATGCGTCGACCAGTTTCTTGAGCCGGTCCGCGCGCCGGCCGGTGGCGATGACGTGCCAGCCGGCGTTGACGAAGCGTTCAACCGAAGCTTTTCCGAAACCGGATGTTGCGCCGGTGATGAGAGCCGTTTTTGCCATTGTTATTCCTCCTGTATCTGGTTGGCGGCTGGCGATGCCGGTTAGTCAATCAGCCTGTTGTCGAGCAACTCGATCCAGTGGCGAACCGGTAAATCCGTGCCGCTGCGAATATGGGTCAGGCAACCGATGTTGGCGGTGGCGATTGCCACCGGCTGGCCCGACTCGAGCGCTGACACCTTGTTTTTCAATAGCTGTTGCGAAAGCTTTTCCTGCAGAATCGAGTAGGTGCCCGCTGAACCGCAGCACAAATGTGAGTCCGGGACATGAGTGAGGTCATATCCGCACGCGCCCAGCATCTCTTCCACTTTGCCGCGAATCTGCTGTCCATGCTGCAGGGTACATGGAGAATGGAACGCGACGCGTGGCTTGTCCCCACCTTCGCGGATGGGGGCAGCACCGAGTTGTTTCAGCAGGGCTTCCGATTCCGCGCAAATGATCTCGCTCAGATCGCGTGTCATCGCGGTCACCCGCTCGGCCTTTTGCGCGTACCGCGGATCATCGGCCAACAAATGGGCGTAGTCCCTCACCATGGTGGCGCAGCCGCTCGCGGTCATCACGATGGCTTCGGCGCCTTGCCCGATCAATCCCCACCATGCATCGATATTGCGCCGCATGTAATCGAGCGCTTCGTGCTGTTTGTTCAGGTGAAAGGTGACTGCACCGCAACAACCGGCCGCCGGCGCCTTGATCAGCGAGATGCCAATACGGTCGAGCACGCGTGCAGTGGCGGCATTGATTTCGGGAGCGAGCACGGGCTGCACGCATCCGTCGAGCACCAGCATCTTGCGCGGGTGATTGGAATCCGGCCAGGTAGTGTCGCGATCCGCGGGAGCGGGCACTTTGCGGCGCAGTGACTGGGGCAGTAACGGACGAACGCTTTGTCCGATTCGCAGCAGCGGTTTGAACAGCGCCTGATTTGGAAGAATCGCATTGAGCGTCGAGCGTTTTGCCGAATCGGCGAACGAACGCTTGACGTGTTTTTCCACGATGTTTCGGCCGATGTCGACCAGACGTCCGTAGCGCACGCCGGAAGGGCAGGTTGTCTCGCATGCACGGCAGGTCAGGCAGCGGTCCAGATGCAGTTGAGTCGTTTCACTGACGCGGTTGCCTTCGAGCATTTCCTTGATCAGGTAAATGCGTCCCCGCGGGCCGTCAAGTTCGTCGCCAAGCAACTGGTAGGTGGGGCAGGTGGCCGTGCAAAAGCCGCAATGCACACAGGCGCGCAGGATGTCGTTGGCTTCCTTGCCTTCGGGAGTACTGCGAATCGGCTCGACGAGATTCGTTTTCATCTTTGTTGTTCAGACTGGTTGCAGCGCATTTTTTCAGAATTCGCCTTGCAGTCGGTGGGGTCCGAAAATGCCCTCGGGATCGAGTGCATTCTTTATTCTGTTCTGCAATTGCAGCATTGCCGGCGACAGCTTCTGGATTGTTGCTGGCCGCGTGTGGTTACGGAATGCGGTTGCATGTCCGCCAGCCCCGGTCGCTGCCGCGTGCATCTGATCGAGACTGCCATCGCTGCTGACCCAGCGCAGGCTGCCGTTCCACTCGAGTAGCGTTGGCCCCAGTTGCAGTGGAGGCGTGGTTGACTTGACGGACAGGCGCCACAGCGGCTTTGCGTCACTGAAAAACGGATGGCTCTGCTCACGAATCGCCTGCCAGAAGTCATTGCTGTCGACGAGCTCACCACCGATCTGTTTTCTGGCTGCCGAGACCGGCGATTGCGCCCCCGAGATGCGTACATAGAGAGTGTTGGCCACAAAACAGGTTGCCGACAGGGGTAGTGGCTGCCCGGCCCAGCGATTCATCGTCTCGATGGCCTGCGTTTCGCTCATCTCCAGGCGCAGGGTCTGCTCGACTTCGGGAATGGGCAATACTTTCACGGAAATATCCAGCAACAGACCCAGCGTGCCGAACGAGCCGGTCAGCAATCGCGAGACGTCGTAACCGGCAACGTTTTTCATGACCTGGCCGCCAAACTGCAAGTCCTCGCAGCGAGCGTTGAGCATTCTCACGCCGAGGACGAAATCACGCGCCGCGCCCTGGTAGGCACGGCGCGGGCCGGAGAAGCCGGCGGCGATACAGCCGCCAAAAGTGGCATCGGAATCGAAGTGCGGCGGTTCGAACGGCAGCATCTGGCCGCTTTGTGCCAGCGTCGCTTCGACGTCGCTCAACAGCGTTCCGGCGCGCGCGGTGAACACCAGTTCCGTCGGTTCATATTCAACAACACCCTTGTATTCACTCGTGTCGAGTGTGTTTCCTTCAAGGCGGAAGCCATAAAAGTCCTTGGAGCCGCCGCCACGGATACGCAGCCCGGTTTTGGAGTCGGCCGCGCTGCGGATCGCTTCTGCAAAACGCTGCAACTGGATTTGTTGTATTGAGTCCGACAACTATTTCACCCTGGATCCATTTTGTTGAATCATTTTGCGTACCGGTTCAGACATCGTATCAATCATGAACTTGTATCAATCATGAATTTGCACCACTCATGAAATTGGGTTGATCCTGAAAAAACACCGGTTCATGCGTCGTATGATGTTCGTGCCGAATCAAGACCGAGTGCGAGCCAAAAGCGGATTTGAATCGGAGCAGCCGGCGCAGATGCGCCATTGTTTGCGCGGCGGGTTTTCAAAATCGTGGCAAATCGGGAAATTTCTCCTCACCACGATGAACATGCATTGCACCGAATTCGGCGCAGCGCTGCAACGTCGGAACCGCTTTGCCCGGGTTGAGCAACCCGTGCTCGTCAAAAGCATGCTTGATGGCATGGAATGTATTCAATTCCGGAGTCCGGAATTGCACACACATCTGGTTGATCTTTTCGATACCGACACCGTGCTCGCCGGTAATGGTGCCGCCGACTTCCACGCATAGCTCGAGGATTGCTGCACCGTATTTCTCGGCACGCTCGAGCTGGTCCTCGTCGTTCGCGTCGAACATGATCAGCGGATGCAGGTTGCCGTCGCCGGCGTGAAACACGTTGGCGCATTGCAGGTCGAAGGTTTTCTCGAATTCCGCGATCCGATTCAGCACCGTTGGCAACTGTTTGCGCGGGATGGTGCCGTCCATGCAGAAGTAATCGGGCAGGATGCGCCCAACGGCCGGGAACGCGGCCTTTCTGCCAGCCCACAACTTCAGGCGCTCGGCTTCGTCGTGGGATACGCGGATACCGGTCGCGCCGGCGGCGTTGAGTACTTCGGTGACGCGCGCGATTTCACTTTCGACTTCATCTTCGGTGCCATCGGATTCGCACAGCAGTATCGCTTCGGCGTCGAGCGGATAGCCGGCACCAATGAATTGCTCGACAGCGCCGGTGGCTTTCTTGTCCATCATTTCCAGGCCTGCCGGAATGATGCCCGCGGCGATGATGTCGCCGACGGCCTGGCCTGCCTTGATGACGTCATCGAAAGCAGCCAGCACCACCTGCGCCTTGACCGGGCGCGGCAACAGCTTCACGGTGACTTCGGTGACCACGCCGAGCAGGCCTTCCGAACCGGTAATCAGTGCCAGCAGATCATAGCCGGGTGAGTCCAGACCGTCGCTGCCCAATTCGAGTAACTCCCCCTCGATGGTGACGAAGCGCACTTTCATGATGTTGTTCACGGTCAGGCCGTATTTCAGACAGTGCACCCCGCCAGAATTCTCGGCGACGTTGCCGCCGATGGAACAGGCAATCTGGCTCGAAGGATCCGGCGCGTAATACAGTCCGTGCGGTGCGGCTGCTTCCGAGATGGCCGCATTGCGCACGCCCGGCTGCACACGTGCCGTACGTGCCGCCGGGTCCAGTTCGACGATGCGCTGCATTTTTGACATGACCAGCAGCAAGCCTTGTTCGTAGGGCAGAGCCCCACCTGACAACCCGGTGCCGGCACCGCGAAAGACTACCGGAACGCGCCCTTCGTTGCAGATTCTCAGTATGTTGCGCACCTGATTTTCATTTTCCGGCAATGCCACCGCCAGAGGTACTTCGCGATAGGCGCTCAGCCCGTCGCACTCGAACGGACGCAGTTCTTCTGCCTGATGCAGCAGCGATGTGGCCGGCAATACGGCTGACAGGCGCTTGATCAACTCGGCCTTTGGAATGGCCGGCTCGATCGTCTCGGAAGAAACTCGTGCGGGTTTGCCCATACTGTTTATGTGTCCTGATCGCCAGTGATAAGTACTGCGCGGAAGTCGTTGACGTTGGTCATAGTCGGTCCGGTAATGACCAGATCGCCAAGACTGCAGAAGAAACTGTACCCGTCATTATCGGCAAGCATGCTTTTCGCGTCCATCCCCATGGCATTGGCACGCGCCAGCGTATCCGGTGTGACGATCGCTCCGGCGTTGTCCTCGGTGCCGTCAATGCCATCGGTGTCACCGGCAAAGGCCCACACGCGATCGGCGCCGTCGAGCGCGATCGCCAGCGCCAACAGAAACTCGGCATTGCGCCCGCCACGGCCATTGCCGCGCACGGTGACGGTGGTCTCGCCGCCGGTGAGCACGACACAGGGTGCAGCCACCGGCTGCCCGTGACGCAGTACCTGACGCGCGATACCGGCGTGCACCAGCGCCACTTCGCGCGCTTCACCTTCGATGGCATCACCGAGGATGATGGGGGTAATGCCAAACCCGCGAGCGATTTCAGCAGCCGCTTCCAGCGACATCTGCGGCGTGGCAATCATGCGCAACTCGTTGTTCACCAGACGCTGATCGCCGGGTTTCGGCGTTTCTTCACTGGCTGCATGCAAGTGTTGAATGACGCTGGCCGGTTCGCTGATCCGGTATTTTTCGAGAATCGCGATGGCCTCGGCGAACGTCGTCGGGTCGGCAACCGTCGGTCCCGATGCAATCACCGCCGGATCGTCTCCCGGGATGTCCGAGATGGCGAGTGTCACCACGTTGGCCGGTGCAGCGGCAGCGGCCAGGCGACCGCCCTTGACTGCCGAGATGTGTTTGCGCACGCAATTCATCTCGGTGATGTTGGCGCCGCTTTTCAGTAACTGCGCATTGATGCGTTGTTTGTCCTCGAGCGTGATGCCCGGCACCGGCAATGTCATCAGTGCCGAGCCTCCGCCCGATACCAGAAACAGCACCAGATCATCGGCTGTCAGATTGCTCACCATTTCCAGTATGCGTTTTGCCGCATCGCGCCCGGCCGCATCGGGGACCGGGTGCGCCGCCTCGACAACCTCGATGCGCTGCGTGGTAACGCGATGGCCGTAGCGGGTGACAACCAGTCCTTCGAGCGGTTCGTGCCAGTGCGTTTCCACTGCTCGCGCCATTGCAGCAGCGGCTTTGCCGCAACCGACGACAATGGTCCGGCCTTTGGGCGGATCAGGCAGAAACCGCTGTATCGACCTTTCCGGCAGGGCCGCTGCGACAGCGGTGTCGAAGAGCTGTCGGAGTAGGGCTTGAGGATCTGGCGTCATGAATCGGTCTGTCTCAAAAGGGTTGTCGGTTACAGGCGCAAGGCGCCAGAACCTGTGCTCGTGCGCTCAAGACAATCATTTATCCGGTAATAGTACGGCGTCCATTGATTCAGCTGCTGGCGAACTTGTAGGGGCCGCCGCGTTCCAGCGCACGCTGGTACGCCGGACGAGTCTGGAAGCGCTCCTGGTATCGCGCCAGATTCGGATAGCCTGTGACCGGTCCGCGCATGGTCCCGGCCTCGATGACGAAAGAAAGCTGAATGTCGGCCGCCGAAAAACGATTGGCTACAAACCAGTCATCGTCACCCAGGGCTCCGCTCATATAGGTGAAATGATTGTCGAGTTCGCTGTTGATCCGCTCCCACAGCGGTTGGCCGGCGTCACCGAGCCGCCCGACGTACAGCTTGAGCATCAGTGGCAACATCCCTGATCCTTCCGCGTAATGCATCCAGTGCAGGTAATCGATGTAGTCTTGCGAGTCGAGATCGGGTTCGGGTGCAAGTTTTCCCCTGCCGTACTTGCGTGCCAGATATTCGATGATGGCTGCAGATTCAGCGATGACGAGCTCCCCGTCGACGATCACTGGTGATTTTCCGAGCGGATGAATCTTCTTGAGTTCCGGCGGCGCGTAGTTGGTGGCGGAGTTACGCTGGTACTGGACCAGATCGTAGTCGATTCCCAACTCCTCGAGCAGCCATAGCACGCGCTGCGATCGGGAATCATTGAGATGGTGCAGTGTGATCATTTTGCAACTGGGTGATCGGCCAGGAGTTCGAGTGCCTTGACCATGGCCGAATGATCCCATTTACCACCGCCATGTCCCTGACAGGCGTTGAACAACTCCTGGGCAGTGGCGGTATTCGGCAGGCTCATGCCGAGGCCGCGCGCCGTGGACAGCGCCAGGTTCAGGTCTTTCTGGTGCAGTTCAATACGGAAACCCGGATCAAAGGTGCGCTTGATCATGCGTTCACCATGAATTTCGAGGATTTTCGAGGATGCGAATCCGCCCATCAGTGCCTGACGCACCTTGGCCGGATCGACGCCCGCTTTCGAAGCCAGCAACAGCGCTTCGCCGACTGCTTCAAT
>JASFUE010000084.1:0-11269 GCA_050050435.1 Burkholderiales bacterium
AGTGCGCTCACAGAAGTGGCATTGCCAGCTGCGGTAAAGCCTTTTCTGGATGGCACCTTCGTGGACAAGGACCCGTTCCTGATCAAGTGGACGCCGATTGCGCTGATACTGCTGTTCGTATTTCGCGGTGTTGGCAGTTTCATGGGGCAGTATGCCAGCGCCTGGGTCGGCAACAAGATCGTCATGGATCTACGCGACCAGATGTTCCGGCGAATGCTGGCCTTGCCGCTGGGCTACTTCCACAACAACACCACCGGCAACCTGATTTCCCGCTTTACCTATGATGTGGCCCAGGTAACCCAGGCGGCGACACAGGTGGTGATGGTGCTGGTGAAGGACTCGCTCACCATTGTCGGGTTGTTCGCCTACCTGCTGTATGTCGACTGGAAGCTGACGCTGATCTCGATGATCATGATTCCGCCAATTGCGCTGGTGGTACGTTATTTCAATATCCGTTTGCGCCGCACCAGCCGCCTGACACAAGCGGCGATGGGTGACCTGACCCAGGTCGTTCAGGAAACCATCGACTGCAACAAGGTGGTGAAGACATTTGGCGGCCAGGCTTACGAGACGCAGCGGTTCAATGACACCAGCAATGCGCTGCGCGGGTTCATGATGAAACAGACTGCAGCAGCGGCGGGCAACGTGCCGATCGTGCAGTTACTCGCCGCACTCGCAACTGCCGTGGTGGTTTACTACGTGACCGTTCAGGCGCAGCAAAACACCACTACGGTCGGCGGATTTGTATCGTTTCTGGCCGCGATGCTGATGCTCACTGCGCCCCTGAAAAGGCTGACCGGAGTGGCAGAGCACTTGCAACGGGGCCTTGCTGCAGCCGAATCGGTGTTCGCGCTGATTGATGAAGCGCCGGAAACCGACGACGGCACCGTCGAACTGCCGCGCGCCGAAGGCAAACTTGTTTTCGATCATGTCAATTTCAGCTATCCGGGCACTACCCGACCGGCGCTGTCCGACATCAACCTGGAGATCAGGCCCGGTGAAACGGTAGCACTGGTGGGTTCTTCCGGTGGCGGCAAGACGACGTTCGCCAACATGGTGCCGCGGTTTTACCGTCCCGACTCCGGGCGTATTCTTCTTGATGACTACGACATTACCTCGGTCACGCTTGCCAGCCTGCGTGCAAACATCGCGCTGGTCAGTCAGGAAGTCGCCCTGTTCAATGATACGGTCGCGGCCAATATTGCCTACGGCGTAAATGCCGGAGCCAGCCGTGAACAGATCATTGCCGCTGCCGAGGCGGCCCATGCGATGGACTTTATTGGTGCCATGCCCCAGGGCCTGGATACGCTGATCGGCGAACAAGGTGTTCGTCTTTCCGGCGGGCAGCGCCAGCGTCTTGCCATTGCCCGCACCATTCTCAAGAACACGCCTGTTGTGATTCTCGACGAGGCGACGTCCGCACTCGATTCGGAATCGGAAAAACACGTGCAAGCGGCGCTCGAATCGTTAATGAAAGGACGAACGACCATAGTGATCGCGCATCGTTTGTCCACCATCGAAAATGCCGATCGCATCATCGTTCTCGACGCCGGGAAAGTTGCCGAAATGGGCAGCCATATCGAGTTGCTGGCCCGTGGCGGAATCTATTCACGCTTGCACCAGTTGCAGTTTGCACTCGGCACCAGCGGCTTGCCGGCTGAGTAGAAAGGCGTCAATACCGCAGCGCCTGGCCGTATCCGGAGCCCGTCCTCGCCGTGCCGGGCGAGTTCATCGAGCTGGAGTTTCCTGCCGGTGAATTAGTCGGCCGCGACCGGAACAGGTCAACCGGACAACGCACATTCGGAAGAGAAAATGGTACGCATTCGCGCGACGCCTTCGGAGAATTCTCACGGGGTTCATCTGTGTAACCAGCTATGCAATGATAGGAGCTGTCGGGAACGCGACAAGTCATCGTTCCGTAACGCAAGTGCTGTAAACGAAAGTGTGCGCTACGCGTTGAATATTTGCTAATCATGAACGGAACGGGAGCTGACGCCAGTGCGCTGGGCCGGAATTTCACTGTTTCCGCTTTGTGACAAATTCATTACAGCATGACTGAATCGCTCGAGGAGAACGAATAGTGGATAAGCCGGAGAAAGATGTTTTTGAACTGTATGAACAAGATCCGCAGGAAGCGGACCGCATCGTGTTTGGACGCAAGACCTACCCTGACCGCCGCGGCTTCCTCAAGGGTGCCGGACTGGCCAGTATGGCAGCCTTGCTCGGGGGCGCGATCCCCTTCCATCGCAATATGCCAGGCGGATTGATTCCCGTCGCGCTCGCCGAAGAAGGTTTCCGGATCAAGAACAAGGATGGCCTTACGATTCTCAACGACCGACCAGTGAACGCGGAGTGTCCGCCGCCGCTGCTCGATGATGACATCACGCCGACCGCCCGCCACTTTGTGCGCAACAATGGCATTCCTCCGGCCAGTGTCGATGCATCGAACTGGACACTGCAAATCGACGGCGAAGTGGTCAAGCCGATGACGCTGACTATCGACGATCTGAAAAACAATTTTGATGTCGTCACCCAGGCCCTGGTAATCGAATGCGGTGGTAATGGACGCGCCTATTTCGATCCCAAGGCCAAAGGCAACCAGTGGACCCTGGGTGCGGTCGCCTGCTCCCGCTGGACCGGCGTACGCCTTGCCGATGTATTGAAAGCGGCGGGGTTGACCAACCGGGCGATCTATACAGCGCACTACTCAGCCGACAGCCATCTTTCCGGCGACCCCAAGAAGGACGCGATCTCGCGTGGCGTGCCTATTTCCAAGGCGCTCGATCCGAACAACCTGATTGCGTTCGAGCAAAATGGTGCGCCGATTGATCCGATGAACGGAGCGCCGCTGCGGTTGGTCGTTCCGGGATGGCCCGGCTCGTGTTCGCAGAAGTGGCTCACCCGCATCTGGATTCGTGACCAGGTTCACGACGGCACCAAGATGACTGGCACAGCCTACCGGGTCCCGGAATATCCGGTCGCACCGGGTGAGAAAGTTCCCAAGGAAGCCTTTCGGATCATCGAATCGATGCCGGTGAAATCCCTCATCACCTACCCGCAAAGCGGTATCGAACTGACCGGAACACGCGAACTTGATGTTCGCGGGCATGCCTGGGCAGGTGATAACACGGTCAAGTCGATGCACCTGTCGATCGACTTCGGCGAGACCTGGATCAAGGCCGATCTGAAATCACCGGTCAATCCCTACGCCTGGCAGAATTTCAGCGCCCGTGTCCGTTTCCCGACCCACGGCTATTACGAAATCTGGGCGCGTGCGACAGACAACGAAGGGCGTAGCCAACCGTTCGGAATTGCATGGAATCCGAAAGGTTACCTGAACAACTCCATGCAGCGAGTCGCTGTCAGGGTTGCCTGAGCGCTATCACACGCGATTGTTTTAACTAATCAGTATCAAGCAAAATAGGGCCGGTTGCGCAACGCGCAGCCGGCTCTTTTTTCGGAAATGAATATGAATCGTTCGGAATCAGGATGGAGTGCGCCGGCCTGGCTTGCGTTCTTTTTCGTAATGTTCACTGTTTTATTGCCGGTTACGGCAAGGGCGCAGGCGACGGCCGAACCGATCGGGCCACGGCTGGCCGTGGCCAATGTAGAGATCGGGAAGACCGTTTTTACACAATGTAGTGCCTGCCATGTCGCCAGCGCCGGTGCGCAGGTCACCATCGGGCCCAACCTGTGGAACGTGGTCGGCCGGCCAATCGCCAGCCAGCCCGGTTATGAATATTCCGAATCGCTCGAGGCCATCGGCGGAACCTGGACTTTTGAAAAACTCAATGTCTATCTCACCGACCCGAAATTGCTGGCGCCGCAAGGGCGCATGCCGTTTCCGGGGATCAAGTCCATCGATGAGCGCGCTAATCTCATCGCCTACCTGCGTACCCTCAGCGACGACCCGGTTGCACTACCCGCCGCGCCGGCGGGCGGTGCGGCGGTGGCGAGCGCTGATGAGGACCCCGACAAGTGGCAGGGGTTGCCGCCCGGCCCCGGTCGCGAGGACGTTTTCTATCGCTGCAAGGCTTGTCACTCGCTGATGATCGTCAAGCAGCAAGGCCTCAACCGGGCATCGTGGGACGAGTCTCTCGAATGGATGGTCGAGGAACAGGGGATGACGCCGATCGAGGACGAGGCAACCCGCAACCGCGTCCTCGACTATCTCTCGACCCACTTCGGACGCGACTAGCGGCCTTTCCCTCTCTTCGCTGTATCGGCGGGATGCGTTTCGGGGGTTGACAGAAACGCGTCGCGCTAGCGATGCTGTTTCCCTGCCACGCTGCGCGCTCGCTGACACGGTGAGCGCCGCGGTTGTACTGCGGTTCGTCATGGGAGGGGACTATGAAGCTTCGAAATGCATGTGTCATGGCTGCGACTCTGGCCTGCCTCGGATGGTTCGGCCTGGTGCCGGCGTACGCTGCCAAGTACACCATGGTCATCAGCCACCTTGCGCCCGAGGACCTGAATAACAACGAGATGCATCCGGCGATGAAGCACTTCGAATCGATTCTCGAAGCGGCAACCGCTGGAGAGATCGACGTACAGGTGTTTGGCAACGGTCAGCTCGGTACCGAGGTGGAAACCGCACGGCAGGCCCAGGCTGGCCGCCTGGTGCAAGCAACGCTGATTTCCTCGGGCGCCATGTCTTCGTTCTTCCCCGACTACCAGATCATCACCACGCCGTTTTTGTTTCCCGACTACCGCATCGCGCGCGCTTATTTCGACGGCGAATGGCATGCCAACTTCATGCGCGGCACGTTGAAGTCGGGGCTGCGATATCTTGGCACTCTCGATGATGGCGGCGGATTCGTCGCTTTCACCAACAACAAGCGCCTGATCAAGACCGTGGCGGATATCAAGGGCCTGAAAATCCGCGTTGAGGAAAATCCGGCGCACGTCGCCACCATGAAAGCACTGGGCGCATCGGCAACGCCGTTGCCGTGGGGAGAGGTGCTTACCGCACTGGGCACCGGGCTTGCCGACGGGCAATTCAATGCGCCCGGTGTCAGCCTTGCGTTCAAGCTGTGGGAAGTCAACGATTACACGACATGGAGCGGACATGTTTACAACTCGGTGTCATGGGTCGTCAGTGACAAATGGTTTCGCAAGCTGCCAAAAGCACATCAGCAGGCGGTGATCGAATCAGCGCGTGAGGCAGTTCAGGTGGCGCATGGCATCGCGGTGCTGGCTGCCATCAAGGGATGGGAAGCATCCTGTAAGAACTTCAAGAAGTGCTACATCCTGACGCAGAGCGAAAAAGACGCCATGGCGGCCGTCGCACGACCAGCCTGGAAAGAGTGGATTACGAACGACTTCGGCGTCGATGAAGGCCTGGTCGACTCGCTGTGGGCGGAAGTTGCCCGGCTGCAAACCGAGGTGAATCAACGCGAGTTACAGCGCTACGGGCGCTGAGCGCAACATGCCCCTTGTCCCGTTGTTAAACCGGTTCAGCGCCGGTGTGAACACGCTTGCCCTGTTCTTCTGTGTGTTGTGCGTGCTCGCGATGTTATCCATCTCGTTCATCGGCTTCTTCTACATGGCGATTACCGGTGAGGCGTTGAGCTGGACTTATTCGCTTGCTCGTCTGTTCATTCCGTGGATTGGCATGCTCAGTATCACGGTCGCGTTCTACAGCGGCGAGCACGTTGCCATGAACATCCTGTCGCGGCTGCTGCCGCGACGTCTCGCCGCCGCGCTCGGTGTGGCCGTACTCATGTCGGTGGGTGTATTCGCCGCCTTGCTGTTGTGGTTCGGCTGGCAATTCTTCGAGACGACAAGCCAGATCTATATGGTGTCCGACCAGGTGCAGATTCACGCCCGCTGGGTCGTCGCCTGCATGCCGGTCAGCGGTGCCATCCTGCTGATACACCTGATTAATGGTAACCGCATGCTCGCGCCGCAAGAAGGTGAAGCTATGCTTCCCGGATTGAACTGATGGGTGCCGCCGCGGTTGTCTTCCTGTTGTTTCTGATCATCGGTGCGCCGATCGCGCTGGTCATGGTGTATTCGGGACTGGCCGGTGCTGTCTCGCTCGGCGGACTGGCCTTTCTGGAAATCCTCCCCGACCGGATGTTTTCCGGCGTCAGCGGATTCTTGCTGATGGCGATCCCCTACTTCATCTTCACGGCTGAATTGATGAACCGCGCCGGACTGACGCAGCGGCTCATCGACTTCAACAACGCCTTGCTCGGTCGCGTTCGCGGCGCGCTCAGTCATGTCAACATCACCACCAGTCTGTTCTTCGCCGGACTGACCGGCGCAGCGATCACCGACACCGTGGCAGTTGGCAAGCTGATGATCCCGGCAATGAAGAAAGAGGGTTACCCGGCGGACTACAGTGCGGCGGTAACCGCCTGTTCTTCGGTGATCGGGCCGATCATTCCGCCGAGCGTGGTGATGGTGGTTTATGCCACGATACTGCAGGACATCTCGGTCATTTCACTGTTTGTCGCCGGGATCGTACCGGGTCTGCTGCTGGTTGCGGCGCTGCTGTTTGTCAGCGGATGGTTGTCCTGGACCCGCAACTTTCCGGTGCACGGTGATGGCGGCATCGGGCTTGCCCTTAAAGCCTTGCTGCCGACCCTGCCGGCATTGCTGGTGCCCGTGATCATACTGGGCGGCATCATCAGCGGTCTGAGTACCGTTACCGAAGCGTCCGCATTTGCCGCCGTGTACTCGATCCTGATCGGCGCCTTCGTCTACCGGCGGCTGTCGCTGAAAATGATCTGGGGCGCGCTGCTGACCACAGTGCGCCTGTCAGGCGTCGTCTTTTTCCTGCTGGGAGCATCGACCGTACTTGGCTGGTTCGTGACCCGCTCCGGCATCACCCGTGAAGCGGCGGAGCTGATTGCCGGCTTCAGCACCAATCCGCTGGTGCAGATTCTGCTGGTGGATGTATTGTTGTTACTAGTCGGCACCGCCGTTGATGTGCTTCCGGCACTGGTGATCGTTGCGCCGGTGCTGGTCCCGGCGATGGTTCAGCTCGGTTTTGATCCATTGCATTTCGCGATGGTGATGATCCTCACGCTGAACGTCGGCAACATCACGCCACCAGTTGGCATGACGTTGATGACGGCCGCCCAGATAGCAAAAGTCAGTTATGAAAGTGCGATTCGTGCCTCCTTGCCGTTCTATCTGAGTTTTATCGCGGTGATCGTGATCGTTTCGGTGTGGCCGCAGGTGGTCTTGTGGTTGCCGGGGCTGTACCGCTAGATGGCGCGGGCGAGGCACAAATGAACGCGGGACGTTTGCATCGGTCGCGGTAAGGCTCGGACCTGGGGGCAAAGAAGGTAACATTCCTGCCCCACTGAGTCAGCGTCGGGTTGCCGATACGGTTCGGAGCTACGGGGACTTATTTGAAAATCGAACAATCATGATCGGTGCGGATTACTTTTCCGGAAGCTATCAGGTTGCGCGCTCGCGCTTTATTGCGGCGGCCTGTGCTGCTGGCGCGCGAATGGACGAACTGCATCTGGATGCGATGGGTCCCAACGGGGCGCCACTGGCGATCGAGATCGCCTGGCTCGGACTGGAAAATCCGTCGCGGGTCCTCATCCATTCTTCGGGCATTCACGGGGTCGAAGGGTTTGCCGGCTCGGCCGTGCAGCTCGCGCTGCTCGACTCGCCTCTGGCAATTCCGTCCGATGCTGCGCTGGTACTGGTTCATTGCCTCAATCCGTACGGCATGGCCTGGCTGCGGCGTGCCAACGAAAACAATGTGGATATCAACCGCAACTTCATCCTCGATGCCGAACAGCGCACTGGGGCGGCTGATGCCTATTGCCAGCTCGATGCCCTGCTTAATCCGAAGCAACTACCGGCGGGCCTGGACCTGTTCTACCTGCATGCGCTCAATGCCATTCTCAAACACGGCATGCCGGCGTTGCGCCAGGCGGTCGCCGAAGGGCAGTATGAGTTTCCCGATGGCCTGTTCTACGGCGGAACGGATTTCGAGAAAGGCCCCCTGCTCTATCTCGGCTGGCTTAGCCGGCAACTCAGGTCGGTACGCCGGGTATTTGCGATCGACGTGCACACCGGTCTGGGCAAGTGGGGTCAGGAAGCGCTGTATCTGCGCAGTGGCGGCGACCAGGCCGCCGAAGCATCAACACTTGCGGGAAAGCTGGGTCAGCCCGTGATTACGGACGCACCGGCGCATGGCGCGTACGATATCCGTGGCATGCTTTCCGAGATTTTTCCGATGCTGGACCCCACGCCCGACTGGTCATTCGTGTTGCAGGAGTTTGGCACCTACCCGATACTGAAGGTATTGAACGCATTGCGGCTGGAAAATTACTGGCATCACAAAGGTGATTCCGGCCCCGGACACCGGGCCAGCCAACACCTGAAAGAAATGCTTGCGCCGTCCAACCGCCGCTGGCGCAATAACGTCGTTGCGCGCGGCGTATCCTTGTGCAGGCAGGTCATGGATTACGTTTTCGCCTGAGTCCGGCTGGACAGTACAAGTGACCCCGCGCCTTGTCCGGAGAAACGGTCTGCTTCCGCGTGCACGACGAAGAAGGAACGCAACACCGATGACTGATCTCGAAAACGTAAAGCGTCAACAGCAGCAGACCTGGTCGAAGGGCGACTTCGCTGTCATCGGCTGGAACACGGTTTTTCCGGGTGAATTATTGTGCGAGGCGGTCGACTTGCGGGCCGGGCACAAGGTACTCGACGTTGCTGCCGGTGCCGGCAACGTGGCGATCTCGGCGGCGCGGCGCAATTGCGAAGCCGTCGGCATTGACTATGTGCCCGAGCTGATCGCGCGTGCACGCCGGCGAGCTGAATCCGAGAACCTGCCGGTGCAATTTGAAGTTGGCGATTGCGAACAGATTCCGTTCGCGGATGAATCGTACGATCGCGTGTTGTCGCTGTACGGATCGATGTTCGCTCCGAACCAGGAAAAGGCAGCGAACGAGTTGATCCGCGTCTGTCGGCGCGGCGGCAAGATTGGCATGGGCAACTGGACGCCCGAGGGATTCTGGGGTCAGACCTTTGGCCTGTTCGCCAGGTACGTGCCACCGCCGGAAGGCGTACTGCCACCACCGTTATGGGGGACTGAACAGCGGCTGAATGAGCTGTTCGGCGGCAAGACCGGGTCGATGCGCTTTAACACGCGTAGTGCGCTGTTTCGTTTTCACAGCAATCAGCACTGGATCGACGTGTTCAGCAGATGGTTCGGCCCGATCATCCGGGTGCGCGAAACGCTCGATGAAGCGCAGGAAAAGCGTTTCCTCGGTGAGCTCGATGACATCCTGAGCGCGTTCAATCGATCGGGCGACAATACGCTGATGGTCAGCGCCGACTACCTGGAGGTGGTCATTGAAAAATAACGTGCACGTGGACCGGGCGGATGAAACTTCGGGCGATGCGCCCGGTGATTTCGAGTAAAGAGACCTCGCATGCTAAAACACACAAACGCAGGCGTGCTCGATGTCGGTTTCGAAGATGATGGTCCCACCGAAGGCACGACCGTGATATTGCTGCACGGCTTTCCGTATGACATTCGTGCCTACGATGAAGTGACGCCGTTGCTGGTGGAAAAAGGTTGCCATGTCATTACGCCGTGGCTGCGCGGCTATGGCACAACCCGTTTCCTCTCCGATGCGACGCTGCGCTCCGGCCAGCAGGC
The DNA here is from genome assembly GCA_050050435.1 of Burkholderiales bacterium. Lineage (GTDB taxonomy): Bacteria > Pseudomonadota > Gammaproteobacteria > Burkholderiales > Eutrophovitaceae > SG8-40. The sequence continues at coordinate 9,641 of JASFUE010000084.1, forward strand.
CGCACTCGCCGCCGACCTGCTGGCGTTGATGGACGCGCTGAACATTGCAAGTGCGGTGCTTGCCGGATATGACTGGGGCGGCCGCGCTGCCTGTATTGTTTCCGCACTCTGGCCCGAACGTGTACGAGGTCTTGTGTCCGGTTGCGGCTACAACATCCAGGATATTCCCGGTGCCGACCAGCCGATGGCACCGCATGCGGAATACAGATTGTGGTACCAGTACTATTTTCACGGTGAACGTGGCCGTGCCGGCTTGCACGAGCACCGCGATGACCTGTGCCGTTTGCTGTGGCGGTTGTGGTCTCCCACCTGGCAATTTGACGAAGCAACCTTTCAACGCACCGCCAGCGCGTTTGAAAATCCCGATTTCGTGCCGGTCGTCATCCATTCCTACCGGCACCGCTTTGGTATGGTCGCAGGCGATCCCGCGTACGAGGAGTTTGAGCGGCAACTCGCCGCCCAACCGCTGATACCGGTTCCAACCGTGGTGTTGCATGGCGAAGCCGACGGCGTCCATGCTGCCGCGACTTCCGAGCAGCATGAGCGTTTCTTCAGCGGGCCATATCAGCGCCAGGTAATCAGTGATGTCGGCCATAACCTGCCACAGGAAGCCCCGCGCCAATTCGCCCACGCCGTACTATCATTGCTTTGACATCGGTCAATATTGCAGGAGTCGGGTGACCCATGATTGCTCGAGGTGGCGGCACTGAAGTGCTGCCATCATCGTGAATCAGTGAGAGTGGTCTGGTTCCGCCGTTTCGATTGAAAATCAATGCGACAAAGCGAATCTGATTCGAGGCAGTTCCGAGAGAGGCGAGTATGACGCAACTGAAATTGCACCCGACAACCGGCTTTGACAACAACGCCCGTAGTTACAAACACATCACCGTATTGCCCATTGCCGCGGCCATGGGTGCCGAGATTCGTGGTGTGCAAATCGGCCAGCTCAATGACGCGCAATTCGCCGAGATTGAGGACGCGCTGTATCGGCACAAGATGATTTTCTTTCGCGATCAGGATATGAGCCATGCCGACCAGGAAAGCTTCACCTTGCGCTTTGGCGATTTCGGTGTCGATGCCTATACCACCGGGGTTGAGGGCCACCCGAATGTGCAACCGGTCATCAAGGAGGCGGAGACACGCATCAAGATGATATTCGGCAGCGGCTGGCACACTGACTCACCGTTCCTGGAAACGCCACCTGCCATCAGTATGTTGTTTGGTGCCGACATTCCACCTTACGGAGGTGACACGATCTGGTGCAATACCGTGCTGGCCTACAACTGCCTGAGCGAGACGATGAAACAGGTGCTTGCACCGCTGAAGGTGCACATGACGGCAGTCGACGTCATTGCCAATCTGCAGGAGGAAAACAGAGCGAAGCAGGCCGGCGAGGCTGAAGATGGAGAGACGAAATCCGGTTTCGGCACCATGAAGCTCAGCGTGGATAGCCAGAAAATGGTCAAGGGCTGGTATCACCCGATTATTCGCACCCACCCGGTCACCGGAGAAAAGGCGCTGTATGTCGATCAAACATACACACGCGGCATCCAGGGCATGACCGACGCCGAGGCCAGATCATTGCTGGACTTTCTCAAGGAGCACGTCTCCCAGCCAGCTTTCAGTTGT
>JASFUE010000085.1:0-11204 GCA_050050435.1 Burkholderiales bacterium
CCCGACTTGAGCGCGCGGTGAAAGAAATAGGCCCTTTCGACAATCACCATGAGCGTGAACAGCAGCAGGACGACCATCAGCGGCAACAGGCCGCCCGACATGACGCTGAGTTTGATGAATTGTTCAATCATTTATCGTTCCTTCATTCGCCAGGATGCACTTCATAATCACACCGAATAATCCAATTACTGAAACTGGCGCACTTATCAAAATGAGCGCAGTTGTCAAAATTAGCGTAGCAATCAAAATTAACGCAGCAACAAAATCCGGGCGCAATTGTCCAAATTGCGCTCAGGCATCAAACAAGTCCCGATTCGATCCAGACAGTCCCGGGCGCACTCGGTCGTCTCGGCATTGTCAGACTCGCCCGCCCTATTGCGGCACCGGCGGAAAGAAGGGCATGCCATAGCGCTCGACGATACGCTTGATTTCCCCCGTCTTGAGCATCTCGGTAAAGGACTCATCGATGAATTTCTTGAAGTCGATTTCGCGCTTTTTCACTACCCATGCACTGTTCCAGCGCATCTCCGGCACGGGTACATAGCCCCTGACCATTGTAAATTCTGCTTCGGGCCGGTTCAGCTTGGCCTGCGATATGGCCCCTGACCAGATCATCGCCGCATTGATCTCGCCCCTCACCATTGCGTCGATCACCCGATAGTTCTGGAAAAAGGTTTCATTGGGTATACCGTGCGCGTCTGCGTATTCGCTCATGGGTGAATACGCGGGCAAACCCACTTTGAGGTTCAATCGCTTGATGTCGTCGAGGCTTTTCGCTTTCTTCGCCGGACCCTGAGTCACCAGTACGAAGCCGGTACTCATGAACGGTTTGGTGAACTCCAGCTGGTTAGGCGCCATATGGTGATCATCATCGGTGATGGTCAGTCCCATTACCAGGTCACACAATCCACGGTTGATCGACTGATCGTAGGCAGCACCCGGCGCGCCGGGGCCGAAGCGGGTCGCCATATTGACCCAGACCATTTCGACCTTCCAGCCATGTTTTTTTGCAATCGTGTTGAGGATCTCGATCTCGAGCCCGGCTGGTTCATTATTGCGTGCGGTGCGGGAGAAAGGCCAGAACCAGCCATCGGCGCAGGCGATGATGGTCTCCATGGTCTTGACGCGGGTCATCGCGTCGACTTTCTTCAACTCCTGGGGCACACCGATCGGCGAGTAATTCTTGTAACCGGAGCGGTAAAGCGGGTCAGACAGAGGTTCGAAGACTTCCGGAGTGGTGTAGCCCATTTTGGGGCCGCGATTGCGCCCGTATACGTACTCGGGCTCGAGTTCAAATACTTCGGGGTCGGACGACTTTTGCGCGCCAACGCGGGCAGGCATCGAAGCAACGACGCTTACCAGCAGCAAAGACAAGACCAGGCGAAACCAGCGCATTTTTTGTCGATTGTCGAAAATTCCCGTCACGAGGACAAACCGCCCCCCAACATCCCCGCCGAGCAACCACAATCGCATGTATCAGGAACCGCCCTGCCGGGCCATATCCAACCCACGCAGGGTGGTTACATCTGTAAAATCAAGCTCGCAATGCTATCTCAAATTCACAGTCAGCGGGTTACGAGGCCCGCCCCGATGCAATTCCCGGCGAGGCCGGAAGCGCCGGGTAAGGGCCTTTGCGAGGTTATTCGGGCACGCATTTTCCGGCGCCAGCACCGCAGGATCGCCGGCACGACAGGAAGTCATTTACAAATTTACGCCATATAGAATAGACACATGCACACTCACTCTGTCAGTTCTGACCGGCGGGCATTCGCCGGCCTTGCCATCGGCCTCTTTGCGCTATCCCTGCTTGCGGCATGCGCCTCGGGCGGTGACAAGAATGATCTTTCGAAGCGCCTCGAGCAGAATGGCTATTCGTTCATGCCTCCCAGCCAGTCGGGCTGGTTCGTCGCCAGCAGAAGCGATGACAAGGTCACGCTGGCCAAAGCGGGAAGAATGGAAGGTGAGACCTATCTTCTCGAAGGCACGCCCCTCAAACTCGACGGCGTTGCGGACCCGGCAGCGCTGACGGACTTCGCCGCGGACCTGCACAGGACACTGTTGCCCGCTCCCCGCTTCCGGATCCGTGAAAACGATACGTCGGAAATCCGCATCGATGACGCCCAGTGCGTTCTCACCCATATTGTTGCTGAAGACCGGGACCCCGAAACCGGGAGCAACGTTCTCACGGCCATGCTGGTCGATACGGTCAGCATGGTTTGCATGCATCCGACAAGCCCGGATCTGGGAATCGGATTGACATTCACCCATCGCTCCTTCCCCGAGGACGAAGACAAGGCTTTCAAGTCCTACGCCGAAAGCATTTTGAATACGGTGCAGTTCAGCCCCGTCGATGCGACAACGGCCAATTGATGCCAGCCACGCCAGACGGTCAATGCAATACAGGAGATGCGGCACGAATCGACAAGGCCGCACGGGAACTGCTTGATCAGCATGCGGCAGGCCAGGCGTTTTCCGGTCTGCCTGACAACTGCGCACCGCGCGACGAAGCACAAGCCTACGCAATCCAGGAAGCGTTTCGTCAATTGCGCGAACCGGAACTCGGCCCGACAGCAGGCTACAAGGTGGCACTGACTTCGACCGTGATGCAGGAAATGCTGCGGTTTGGCTCGCCCTTCGCCGGACCGCTGCACGCCAGCCTGATTTACGGCAATGGAAAACAGCTCGACCACACACGGTATGGGCGCCTGTGCATCGAGTGCGAACTCGCCGCCGTTATCGGATCAGATCTGTTGTCGGCGAACGCACCTTACTCACGGGAACAAATTGCCGCGGCCGTCGACACTATCGCTCCGGCACTGGAGCTGGTGGACGATCGCAACGCCGACTACCAGAACATTTCCTCGCAGGTACTAACACTGATTGCGGACAATGCCTGGAACGCCGGCGTGGTGATCGGGCCCGCCTTGCGGCAGTGGCGGCATCTGGATCTGGCAAATCTTCACGGCGAAGTCACCATCAATGGCGAATCGGTTGGCGAGGGTTATGGCCGCGATGTGCTGGGGCATCCGCTCGAGGCGCTGCGCTGGTTGGTCAACACGATTGCCGCACACAGCAAGGACTTGCGCAAGGGGATGGTGGTCATGACCGGCACCATGATCGCCACCAAATTCGTGAAACCTGGAGACAGGCTGGTCTTTTCGGTTGATGGACTCGGCACTGTCAGCATCAGCGTTGTCTAATCAGGGTAAGGATAACCGGCTGGCCTGCTTCGCCAACGCCGGCATACCTGCGTACCGCTAACCTACGATGATCACCAGATATCAACAACCGCACACCGGCGGTGTTATCGGCGCACTATGGCGCTGGTTCGACCGTAGCATCCTTGCCCTGGGCAGGGAGTTTCGTTTGAGCTTCATGCCGCCCCTGATGGTTTACGCGGCAGCAGGCATTTCCGGCCTGACTGCCGTGGTCGGCACGTTTTTTGTGAAGGAACGCCTGGGTCTTTCCGCCGAATTTCTCGCCGCTCTCGGATTCTGGGCCATGTTGCCGTGGGCCCTGAAAATGCCGCTGGGCCACCTCGTCGATCTGATGTGGGGCAGGAAAGCCGTTTTCGTCTACCTCGGTGCTGGCATGATCGCGGCCAGTTTGCTGATCATGATCGGCCTGCTCGGCAACACCGTTGCCATGGAGGCAATTGCGCCTGCCGGCGCCTGGTATGTCCTTGCCGCTTTGCTGGCGCCAATCGGATACGTCGTTCAGGACGTCGTCGCCGACGCCATGACTGTGGAAGCCGTACCGCGAGTCGACAGCGATGGTGAACCGATCGGCGAAGCACAGCGCAAATCAATGCATACCACCATGCAGTTGCTTGGCCGCGTTGCCATCATCACCGGCGGAATACTGGTGGCACTGGCGAATGTCTTTCTGCTAAAGGGTGTCGGCGCCCTGCCCGAAGAGGAAAAAGGAGCGGCTTATCTCTTCATATATCAGCTTGCGCTGGTCATTCCCCTGGTATCGGTCCTCGGCGTAATGCTGGCGAGCTGGCTGCGCCATCGCCGCTTGACACACTACATACGCCAGGGCATGACCCGCCGGCAGGCCGCCGAACTCATCGACGTGCACGCGGAAGCAACTCCGGTGAACTGGTGGATTCTCGGCGGCGGTCTTGCATTCGCGGCGCTATCCATTGGAGTTGGGCTCGGTAACATGCGCGGCGCCCAGGAGATTGTCTTCGCCATCTCCATGGCTATCGTCATATTCCTGATGTCGAGACTCACACGTGAGCTCGACAAGGAATCTGCCAAAGTGCTGGTTGGCACCGCCATCATCATATTTGCCTTTCGTGCCGTACCGACAACCGGCGCAGGCTCTTCCTGGTGGATGATCGACGACCTGGGATTCGATCAGCAATTTCTCGCCGTTCTTTCGCTGATCGCATCGGGGTTGGCGCTGTTCGGCATGATCATTTTCCGCCGCTTCATGGCGGAGCACTCGATCGCCTATATCGTCGGCGCCCTGACGATTGCCGGGACTGTGCTGATGCTGCCCGACATTGCCATGTATTACGGATTCCATCACTGGACTGCAAAGGTCACCAACGGTGTGGTCGACGCACGTTTCATCGCCGTCATCGACACTGCCATCGAGTCACCGCTGGGGCAAATTGCCATGGTTCCGATGCTGGCATGGATTGCCAATTCGGCACCGGACAGGCTGAAGGCGACTTTTTTCGCGGTGATGGCCTCGTTCACCAACCTGGCCCTGTCGGCTTCCCAGTTGGGCACAAAATATCTCAACCGGATCTTCACAGTCACCCGCGAAGTCAGCGATCCGGTCACGTTCGTGGTCACAGTACCCGCAGACTACAGCGAACTCGGAATGCTTTTCATTACCGCGGCGGTTATCGGTCTGACGCTGCCGCTACTGGCTATACTTATCGTAAAACTCAGCCCCTTGCGAAACGCCTGATCGGAAATATTGTGTTCAAACGCTACTCGTTCGCTTTTTCGACGACAATAGACAAGGCGCTTGCCAGGCTTGATGCGGCAGTCGGTACTGGAAACGGGTTCGAACTTGCAGTCGACGCCAACGGGCGCGTAAAACTGTATCGCAGCCAGGGATTCGCGTTGCTGAACGGATTTTTCCCCGTGTTCGTCGGCCGCTTTCACACCGCAAATGCGCACGTTGAATTGCGCGGCGGATTCCGCTTTCACCTGGTTGCGATTGCACTGTTTGCGGGCTTTGTCGCCACGTCGGCGCTCAGTCTCGTCAACCTTCTGACTTCGCCGGAAGCGGCCGCCGGCATGCCGGAAGGCTGGAAGCTACAGCGGATTCGCTTCGAATTGCAGTTCATCGCGTTCGCGTCGCTGGCCGCCTTTTTTGCGTGGCTGGCAGGCAAACCGATACGCGAACGCATAACGTCGATTATCGATTCGGCGCGGGTCCGCAACGGGCCTGTAAAGACGGGAGGCGATAATTGATGCCGCCTCCACAAACAGGAGATACCTGATGGCTTTCGAACCGGTACTTCAGTCAATCATTACCTGCCCGGAATGCGGGCATCAGGAGCCCGAAACCATGCCCGTCGATGCTTGCCAGTGGTTCTACCGATGCAAGGGTTGCGGCACACTACTCAAACCAGTGCTCGGGGACTGCTGCGTATTCTGCTCCTACGGCAGTCAGCCGTGCCCGCCTGTTCAACAGGAAAAAACGAACAAGGATACAAACCCGCAGCACACCTGATCAACGGCCCGCTTCCGTAAACGGCTTCACACAAATGCCTTACGACGAAAAACTCGACGAGTACATCACTTCCATCGTCAGCGACTGGGGCACAACCCACAAAAAAATGTTCGGCGGCACTTGTCATTTGCTCAACGGCAACATGATGTGCGGCGTATATGGTCAATATCTGATACTGCGCCTCGGGGAAGAGTCCGCCGGCGAGGCGATTGGCCAGCCGCACGTCAAGGCGTTCGACGTTACAGGACGCCCTATGAAGGGCTGGGTGATGGTTGATCGTAGCGTGCTGACCCAATCAGCTCTGTTGAAGTGGCTGAGGCGGGCCAGAGAATTCGTTTTGACGTTGCCGCCCAAGTAGCGCTACTACGGCGCCTGATTATTCGAGCTTCGGCCGTAGCGCCGCAATGTACTCTTTTGTCAAAATCGCTTTTTCCTCACCATGCCACCAGCGTTCGGCCAGGCCGATGATAATCTGTGGAATACCTGAACCGAGTGCATTCAGCACTTCATTTTCAAAGGGCCTTTTTCGCTTGAGCACACTGCGCAGTTCGTCAAGAGACTGTTGGGCGTTCAGCACGTCCTCCCGCTGGTCCACTCCCAACGTCTCATAAAGATTTTCGAATTGCGTATACACGCGGTCGAGCACATCCGCCATTGCAGCGGACACCTCTCCAGCCTGATAAGCGAATTGCGGGTCGCCCGCCAATCGGTAGATCACATCGTCGACCTGCGCTTCATACTCGCTGATCCCGGACTCGAGAAAGAAGAACGCGTCAAAAACGGCGGCTTTGGTGTTCTCGTTTTCAAGACCGAGAATAGTGTTCTCCAATGATTGCAGTACCGTCAGGTGCTGCTCCCACGGACTCATCAGCAGCGACTCCGGAATTTCCATACTTACCTGCGCGCGCGCTGCACCATTGGTGAACGCGACGCAGAGGAGCACAACTGCACCCAATCCAACTAACCACCGGCTCATCATAGTCATATGGTTCACCTTTTAGAACGAAACGGACGGAACACCAGTTTCATGCGGCATGGTCAACATCATGCCGATCGCCAAATCAGAGTTCTACAAGCTTACAGTCTGACAGTCACCGGGGCCAACTCCTCGTTACTCCGGTATACACCACTGCTTGTGCTCCACGACAGCGGCAGCATGATCTCCAAACAAAAATACACGGATCACTGCTGAGGCACTTCGGGTTGCGGCTCCGGGCTCAGCACGATCGGATTGCAGTTCTTGATGGTGACTTTACCCTGCAACAAATTACCGCGCGAGTACTCATTGAAATGACAGGTGTTGGTGGTCGGGTCGTAGTTTTCCACCCACAAATTATCGTCTTTCCATGTTGCCGCAACGTGGCGTTGACCGTCCGGAACGCTCACCGTCATGACGCCACCGTAGCGCTTGACGAATACTTGTTGAAAATGAAAGTAATACGCGCCCCAACCGAAAACGAGAATGACCGCGGTCATGATCAGTGCTGCCTTCAGACTATTGAACTTGATGCCAACGACTACCAGCGTGGCAATTACCAAACCAATCACCAAGCCCCAGTAAAGATACGTAATCATCCACCATCTCCGTGCAGCGTCCGGTCCGGCACGATCAAGCGTTGTTCCGAAGCGGCGAAAGTTATTAGATACTGTTGAGCCAGCAACCAACCACGAGCGCAATGCGTCGAGAGCGCCAGGCACACACATCACTGATCGACACCCATCATAATTGGAAAGCCATGAACTTTGAACCCACAGCCGAACAGCAGCGAATCGAGGACGCCATCGCCAGGCTTTGCGCCGGTTTTGATGACGATTACTGGCTCGAATGCGATCGCGAGCACCGTTTCCCCCTGGAGTTTCACCAGGCGCTGGCCGGCGATGGCTGGCTTGGCATCGCCATGCCCGAAGCCTTTGGCGGTGCAGGCCTCGGTATTTCCGAAGCGGCGATCATGATGCAAGCTATCGCCCGGTCAGGCGCCGGCTTCAGCGGTGCATCCGCCGTGCACATGAACATTTTCGGACTTAATCCGGTTGTCGTCTTCGGCAACGAGGAACAGAAGCGTCGCATGCTTCCCGCGCTGATCGAGGGGCGCGAACGCGCCTGTTTCGCCGTCACCGAACCCGACACCGGCCTGAATACGACGCGCATCAAGACCCGTGCAGAGAAACACGGCAAGCACTACATCGTCTCCGGGCAAAAAGTCTGGATTTCGACTGCACAGGTTGCTGAAAAAGTCCTGCTGCTGGCGCGCACTACGCCGATCGAACAATGTGCCAAACCGGAGCAGGGATTGTCGCTCTTTTACACTGACCTGGACCGCAGCGCCGTGGAAGTGCGCGAGATCGCCAAGATGGGACGGCACGCGGTTGATTCGAACCAGGTGTTTTTTGATGCCTTGCCTGTGCCGGAACAGGACCGCATCGGCGAGGAAGGCCGCGGCTTCGAATACATCCTGCACGGACTCAATCCGGAGCGCATCCTCATCGCCGCCGAGTCAGTCGGTCTGGGGCATTGTGCGCTCTCGCGAGCCGCCGGGTACGCCAATGAACGCGTCGTGTTTGACCGGCCGATCGGCCAGAACCAGTCAGTTCAGCATCCGCTGGCAGCTAACTGGATGGCCCTGGAAGCGGCCAATTTGATGGTTCAGAAAGCCGCCTGGCTCTATGACAACGGTAAAGCCTGCGCCGCACAGGCCAACAGCGCCAAGTATCTGGCCGGCGAGGCCTGCTTCGACGCCTGTCAGCAGGCAGTGATGACGCATGGTGGATACGGCTACGCACAGGAGTATCACGTCGAGCGCTATCTGCGCGAATCCCTCATCGGGCGGATCGCGCCGGTCAGTCCGCAACTGATACTTTGCTATATCGCCGAGCGCGCGCTCGGCCTGCCGCGCTCGTATTGATACCTGTGTGATCGGGGCCGGCTGTCTTGAAACCGGTTTGATTGGAACTGATTCTAATAAAATCGGGGTTATCGAACCCTGTTCGATTGCATTGCCACCGAGCGGCGCTTCGCGGCTTCGGCTGCTCTGGCGCGCCAGCGTTCCCGGGCACCACCGAGCTTTTTCACCACATCCTTGCCGAATTCGGACTCTCGTATTTCCCCCGCCACTTGCACCTGCTGCGCCTTGGTCAGCGCGGGCACATTTCCAAACGCAATGTAGCGCTTCAGCGCTGCCTGAATATGGGTACGCATCAGATTCACATTGACCGGCTTGTTCAGAAAACGGAAAACCTGCGCCTCGTTGATCAGATCAATCACCATTTCCGAATCGGAGGCCGAAGTCACGACAATGGTGAGGATCTGCGGGTTTTCCTGTTTCAGCAACTTGAGCATCGAGGTCAGTTCATCCTGCGCAAAATCGACATCGGTAATCACCACTGCAACATCCTGCTGCTGCATTTTGGCAACCGCAGCGTCAACCGTGCCCGCGTACATTACCGGGCAGGTCTTGCCAAACAATTCAGTCACGACCCTGAACATATCCTCGTTCTGATCGATCACCATCACGCCCGCATCAATCTCTTTCGGCAGCGTCGTATCGACGGAACTGGTATTGGCCAGTTCCAGGCCGATGGTGACCGCCTCACCCATCACCAGTTTCAGTTCCTCGTTGTCCCACGGCTTGCTGATAAATCTGTAGACCTCGCCATCATTGATCGACCCGACGATGGCGGCCAGATCGGAATAACCAGTAAGCAGGATACGCACTGCATTGGGCGCGATTTCGCGCGTACGGCGAAGAAACTCAACCCCGATCATCTGAGGCATGCGCTGATCGCTGACAACGACATGCATCGAATACTTGCCGATGAAGTCGAGCGCTTTCTCACAGTCTGTGGTCGCAAACACGTGGTAGCGTTCGCGAAAGAGTGATTTGAGCGCGCTCAGGATACGCGGGTCATCATCGACGAACAGGACTCGCGCCTTGCGGACGCTGCTGTCAAGACTGATCGCACTGCCCGTGTTGTCGAGCGTCAATGGACCACTGACGCTGTCAGCGCCGGGATCGAGCGGTGCTGCCGGTGGTGCCGGTGTCCGGGTGGACTCGGGCGCCGCCGCTGGCGGCGCACCAGCTCCAAGCATGCGTGCGGCCTGAAGAATTGCTGCGCCTGCACCGGCACTTGCACCGGTTTGCGGTTGCACCGGTTTCGTTTGCGCCGGTTTCGTTTGTTCGGTATTGATTGACGGGAGCGGTACGCTCTGTCGCGAAGTATAGAAGGAGGAAGTATCATCGCCCGATGACAGCGAGAGACCGCCGATGCCGCTCGCGGCCGGGGCGCTGTCACTGACGGCAGCGAGTTCACGCGCAAATTCTTCGGTATTCTGATAGCGATCTTTCGGTTTTTTGGCCAGAGCGCGCTGCACAACCCGGTCGACCGCCGGCGACAGCGCGAGATTAAGCATCGACGGGTTCTCAGGCACCTCATTGAGTACCTTCTGCATGACCTGGGCATTGTTGCCAACAAACGGTCTGCGCCCGGTCAACACTTCATAAGCGATGACACCGATCGAGTAGACGTCAGTTGCATTGGTAATGGCACCACCGAGAAACTGCTCGGGCGCCATGTAATACAGCGTGCCGATAATATCGCCGACTTGAGTCAGACTGGATGCCTCCGTTCGTGCGATCCCGAAATCGGCGATCTTTACGGCATCAGTGTCGGTCAACAGGATATTGGAAGGTTTTATATCCCGATGGATTACGCCCTGTGAATGGGCGTGGCCGATGCCATCGAGAACCTGGCGTACAATATTTGCACCGCGCTTGAGTTCGAAAATCTCGCCCGCTTTCAAATATTCCTGAAGAGTGCGCCCGGTGACCATCTCCATAACGATGTAGGCAATTTCATCGTTCTCCGCATAGTCGTAAATCTGGACGATAGCCGGGTGTATCAGCCGGCCCACCGCTTTGGCCTCGTGCCGAAAACGGGCGATGGCGTGTTTCAGATCATCCGGCTCGAGTGCCGACTTGGTAATGGCCTTGACAGCGACATGGCGGTCGATTGCCTCGTCGTAGCATCTGTAGACGACGCCCATTCCGCCACGGCCAAGCAATCCCTTGACTTGATATTTACCTATTTTGCTCGGCATTTTCATGACGTTTTATCGACCCTGGGTAACAGAACCGGGCGTTTCCGGCGAGTCGATCGGCAAGACAACAGTGAATCGCGTCCCCTGCCCCGGCGTCGATTCAACATCAATTCGACCACCGTGTTGTTTGATGATCTTGTAGGAAATTGACAAACCCAACCCGGTACCTTTCCCAATATCCTTGGTCGTGAAAAATGGATCGAAGATTTTCGGCAGTATTTCCGGTGCGATACCACTGCCGTTGTCCTCGATATCTACCGCCACCTTTTCACCCTGTTTACGCGTACGTATTACGATCTTGCCTCTGCCACGATCCAGCGCTTCCGCAGCATTGGTAATCAGATTGAGAAAGACCTGATTGATTTGGGAGGGCGCGCAGTGTACATCCGGGACATCCTTGAGCATT
>JASFUE010000086.1:0-11169 GCA_050050435.1 Burkholderiales bacterium
GCGCGCGGTCGCCGCACCGTCCGACCAGGCGCCACCGCGCACCACCCGCTTTTCGCACGTGCCGTCGGCGGCGTCCGGGTTCTCGTACTGGTCCATGCAAATGCCCTCGAATTTCTTTTCGCAAGGTCGTGGCGCAGGCGCTCGCACCGAACCATCGGTGGGCGCGCCTTTGTAGCCATTCTGATAACAATCTTCGACCCACTCGCGCACATTGCCGATGGTGTCCTGGAGGCCAAACGGATTCGGCTGGAATTGCGCGACCGGCGCGCTCTGGGCGTAGCCGTCATTGCAGTCGAGCGCAGGCCATGAAAAATCGGGGTGCGCCTGCTTGCCCGCCTCGTCGTACAGATTGGCGAATTTGCAGGCCTTGCCCGAAGCCCCGGCGTCGCCCCAGAACCAGGGCGTCGTGCTGCCGGCACGCGTGGCGTATTCAAATTCGGCTTCACTAAGCAATCGATAATGCTCGCCGGTAATTTCACGCAACCAGGCTACGTACACCTGCGCATCATTCCATGAGACGTTGATGACCGGGTAGTTATCCTGGCCACGACCGTCCTCCCCGGCTTGCAGGCATTGCCCGGCGGCGCTGCAGGCGTTCCACTGTTCGAACGTGATTTCAGTCCTGCTCACAGCGAATGCGTTCGCAATGCTGACTTCGTGTTGCGGCTGCTCGTCGGCATGCGCATCGTCCGCGAGCGGCGATCCCATCATGAAAGTGCCCGCAGGAATGACCGTCATTTCCGGGCACTGTTCGCAGTCGCGAAACTTGCTGCCTCCCGGCAGCTCCTGGCCTTGCGCAACGGCGCACGACAACAGCGCAAGCACAACGAGCACGGGCAAAATGAGACTGAACAAAGCGCAGTTTTGTGTTTTCATGACTCTTCCTGACTGAATCGACGTCCGGGCACTGGCCACCGGCTCAAGCGGCGAATTTGATCCGAGTCAACGTGCAAGCGCAAGCCCCGGTTTCATATTAATTTGACAGTACGTAGCGAGCGGATATTGAAGGCTGGCAGCGAACGGGCGCAGATAAGGTTCACAACGACACAAAGAGTAATTCAAAGCGAGGAGAGATGTTGGCGACATGACCACGATCTACGGGATCCGCAACTGCGACACCATGAAACGCGCCATTGCATGGCTCAGGGATCATGATGTCGAGTACAGCTTTCACGACTACAAGAACAGCGGTGTCGGAGCCGAATTACTCGAGCACTGGACCGCGCAGACAGATTGGGAGAAATTGCTCAATACTCGCGGCACGACCTGGCGCAAGCTGTCCGCCGAACAACAGGCCGACATGAATGAGAAAAAAGCGTTGGAACTGATGCAACAGCAGCCCAGCCTCATCAAGCGCCCTGTGCTGGATCATGATGGCCAGATACTGGTGGGCTTCGACGAACAGGCATACAGCGTCCTGTTCGGCAAGTAGGCATCGCCGGGTTCCCCGTTGGACCCACCTGTGACCGGCGCATTCGGATAAAATTGATAGTTTGTTTCTGCCGGGCCGGTATCAGGCAGTCCGGAGATGATCGAACAACACCGGTTTCTTGCGAGCATGCTCACCGGTCACAATGGAGACTGAAGCGATGACTGTTGCGGCTGAAAAGACACAATCGGCGACCGAAGAGCTCAAGGCCTTGCTCGGTGAGCGGGTATCGACCAATCCCACGGTCCGCGACACGCATGGCAAAGATGAGTCGTGGCACCATCCGCACCGCCCGGATGCTGTTGTATTCCCCAACAGCACCGAGGAAGTCTCGGAGGTCGTCAAGATCTGCGCGCGCTACAAGCTGCCGGTGGTCGCCTACGGAACCGGCACCTGCCTGGAAGGCAACGTCATCCCGCACCTTGGCGGCGTCGTCGTCGATCTCATGCACATGGATCAGGTTCTTCGTGTCAGTGCGGAGGATCTGGACTGCACCGTACAGGCACGGGTCACGCGCAAGCAGCTCAATGAATACATTCGCGATCAGGGGCTATTCTTTCCCATCGACCCGGGTGCTGATGCATCACTGGGCGGCATGGCGGCAACCCGCGCCTCCGGAACCAATGCCGTACGCTATGGAACGATGCGCGAGAATGTGCTCGCGCTCACGGTAGTGCTCGCTGACGGACGCATCATCCGGACCTCGCGGCGCGCGCGCAAGTCATCGGCCGGATACGACCTCACCCGAATTTTTGTCGGCTCGGAAGGCACGCTTGGCATCATTACCGAAGTCACGCTGCGCCTTTATGGCATTCCGGAAGCCATGGCCGCAGCGGTTTGCTCCTTCGATTCGCTCGAGGGCGCCGTGAACACCGTGATCCAGACCATCCAGCTTGGCATACCGGTGGCACGCATCGAGTTACTCGACGACGTCGAAATGGACGCAGTCAACAAGTATTCCAAGCTCGACTATCCGGTCAAGGACACCCTGTTTCTGGAATTTCATGGCACCGAGGCCGGAGTCAAGGAACAGGCGGAAATGGTGCAGGAAATTGCCGCCGAGAATACCGGTGGCGACTTCAAATGGGCAACCCGCCCCGAAGACCGCAACAAGCTGTGGGCGGCACGCCACGATGTGACGTATGCATCCAAGGCGTTGCGCCCGGGGGCGGAAATCTGGGCAACGGATGTGTGCGTGCCGATTTCGCGATTGGCCGAATGCATCCTCGAAACCAAGAAGGATTTGAAGGAGAGCTTTCTAATCGCGCCACTTGTCGGCCATGTTGGTGACGGCAATTTCCACCTCGGCTTTCTGATCGACCGCGACGATCCGAAAGAGCTTGCCGAAGCCGAGCGCCTGAACGAACGCCTGGTGATGCGTGCGCTCGCCATGGACGGTACTTGCACGGGCGAGCACGGCATCGGGCTAGGCAAGATGAAGTTTCTCACCGCAGAACATGGCGAAGGCGTTGCCGTCATGCGCCAGATCAAGAAAGCACTGGACCCGGACAACATCATGAACCCGGGAAAGATCTTCACCTTGTAGCGGACTTTCTCTCGCACCGTGCCGGTTGTCAGCGCGCCGAGGACAATGATGCTCGCTCCGGCTGATCGACCCGGCAGACGGCAATCATGACTTCGATGTGCACGAGTGCTTATATCCACCTCCATTGCGAACGCCGGCCCGGCAGGACCGGTTGCGCAGCACCCGGGCTTTACTTGACAACATGGAAACGTGCATGAGCACGAGGCAAATCATCGCGAACTCAATCAGCGGCAAGCGTGCAGAACGCGGCCTTGCGACACTGTTTTTTGCACTGTTGTTTTTTCTCGTTTCATACCCCTTGTTCGAAGCCCGAAGCATGGCCTCGATAGGACTGGATGTCCTGTTTTCTATTATTCTGATATCCAGCACATACGCCCTGAGCCATCAGCGTAAGGTTCTCGTCGCCGCGCTGGTACTGGGCGTGCCGACGTTTGCCTCGTGGTGGCTGGTACGCTTTTTCGATACATCAGCTTTGAATCTTTTTGGTCTCGCGGTTTCCATAGCCTTCTTCGTCTTTGTCATCGGCGTCATCATGACAACTCTCATTTCGAGGGACGAAGTCACCGCAGACCTCATTTTCGGCGCAATGAGCGTCTACCTTCTGATCGGCGTCGCCTGGGCATTTCTGTACGCATTCGTCGAATTGCTCAGCCCGGGCCAATTCAACTTTGGCTCGCTCATCTCGGAGGCCGCGATACGCGAATCGCACGGCGAGCTCCGACTGTTTACCTACTTCAGCCTCGTTACGCTTTCCACTCTCGGCTACGGTGATATCACCCCGCTTACACCGCTTGCACGATCTCTTGCCTCGCTCGAAGCGGTCGCAGGACAACTCTTTATCGCAGTATTGATTGGCCGCCTCGTCGGAATGCATATTTCCCAGAGAAGGAAAACCTGATTCGCGAGCCAGGCAAAGACTGCTGCAAATTCAACTGCACACCTGTGCCTGCCTGTTTATTGAACCGAATTATTTCAAGATAACGTTTTGGACTCAGTTACCCAGGCTGTTCTCGGTGCCGGCGTCGCCGGCATCTGCGCGCCGCCACGCCAGCGGCGCAAGGCACTATTGATCGGCGCCGCTCTTGGAACGCTACCCGATCTCGACGTGCTGATCGACTATGGCGATCCGGTTTCCAACTTCACCTATCACCGCGGCTTCAGCCATTCGCTGCTGGTGCTGTTTCCGTTTTCAGTCATTTTGTGGCTGCTGTTACGACGATCGTGGAGCCCCGTTCGCGATGCGCCAATGCGATGGTTAGCAGCTATCATGCTTACTCTGGTGACGCATCCGTTACTGGACGCACATACCGTGTACGGAACACAGTTATTTTGGCCAGTTCCAACGCCACCGGTGATGTGGTCAACGCTGTTCATCATCGACCCCGCCTACACACTGCCACTTCTCATTGGCGTTCTGGTGGCAGCAATCTTCCCGCGCCGCAAGGCGGCTCCAATCGCATTGGCCGCCGGCATCATGATCAGCACCTCTTACATCGGCTGGTCGTGGATCGCAAAATCGATAATCGAGCACCATGCCATCGCCGCTCTCAAGACAATGGGCTTACAGGGGGCGCCGCGCTTTTCCATTCCGACGCCGTTCAATACGCTGTTGTGGCGTGTCGTGGTGATGACCGATAGCGGCTATATGGAAGGCTACCGATCGCTGGTTGCGGACGGCGGTCCCATGACGTTTACCGCTTACGGTTCTGACAAAGCGTCGCTGGAATCAGCCAGCGACCTGCCGGCGGTGGCGCGCTTGCGCTGGTTCACCCACGACTTCATGAGGACGCAGGTCAGGCAAGACAAGCTGATCCTTTCCGATCTACGTATGGGCGTCGAGCCAACGTATATTTTCAGTTTCGCCGTGGCAACACGCGGCAATCCACACTGGCATGCGATCAAACCGGAACGCTACCGGATATCCATCCAATCCAGAAATCTGATGCAATTCTGGGATCGCATATGGCATCAACCCCGGTGATTCGGCACGGGTACGGCAGGATCACGCACGCCGGAACCAGCAACGGAATCTGAACGGCGACGACCGGCATTGCTTTACAACAACGATCGGGAACGGGAACGGGAGCGGAACATGAAAGTAAAAAGCATCGAATTACTGGCCTGCGATGCGGGTTGGCGTAATTATCACTTCGTCAAGCTTGTCACCGACAGCGGCATAGTCGGCTGGAGTGAGTTTGATGAAGGATTCGGCGCCCCCGGGGTCGGCGCGGTCATCGAGCGCCTTGCGCCCCGCGTGATCGGGCAACCGCTCGGCGAGCACGAACGCATTTATGCCGACCTGTATTGCGCCATTCGTCCGGGCTCGGGCGGTGTGGTCGCAATCGCCATGGCCGCGATCGAGAATGCCTTGCTCGATGCCAAGGCAAAGGCGCTCGGGGTACCGGTCTACGAACTGCTCGGCGGCAAGATTCGTGATCGCATCCGGGTGTACTGGTCGCATTGCGCGACCTGGCGTATCAATCATCCGTCGCACTATCAACCGGCGATCAAGGATATGGGCGGCGTCAAGGCACTCGGCGCTGAAGTGCGAGAAAAGGGTTTCACCGCACTGAAGACGAATATCTTCACCTACAACGATGATCATACCGGTCCGCGCGGCTGGCGCCCCGGCTTCGGCGCGCCGTTTTCACCGGAGCTCAACGTGGAACGAAAGGTTCTTCGCGATCTTGTCATGCATCTGGAAGCGCTGCGCGAAGGTGCCGGGCCGGATATCGACATCCTGCTCGACCTGAATTTCAATGCAAAGACCGAGGGCTACCTCAAGATTCTGCGTGCCACCGCACATCTTGACCTGTTCTGGATCGAGATCGACAGCTTCAACCCGGAAGCGCTGGGGCTGATCCGCCGCCACAGTCCGCACCCGGTCAGTTCCTGTGAAACCCTTCTCGGTTTGCGCGAATTTCTTCCCTACTTCCGCGAGCAGGCCATGGATGTGGCTATTGTCGATACGCCGTGGAATGGCGTCTGGCAATCGATGAAAATCGCCAATGCGGCCGATGCGTTCGAAGTCAACGTGGCGCCCCACAACTTTTACGGCCACCTGTGCACCATGATGAACGCACATTTCTCGGCGGCGGTGCCGAACCTGCGCATCATGGAAACCGACATCGACCGCATCGCCTGGGACGAAGAATTGTTCACCCACGTTCCCGAATTCGTTGACGGGCATCTGGTGATGCCGGAGCGCCCCGGCTGGGGCACGGAACCGGTTGAAGAAGCATTACGGGCGCATCCGCCCAAAGGTGCGACCGGTCTGCTTAGTTACGGGCGAAAGTAAATGCAATACCAAGACGCCGGACCGCAGTCATTCCCGAGAGGCCAGGTTCAGGACTGCGATGATTTCCCCGCAGTAAGAGCTGACCACCAGAACGGAACCGCAGCGATCGCGATGCCGACCAGCAATAATGAAACCAGCATCGAGTCGCCTGGTGCGCGCACCAGCAGTCGGCCAAGACCGACCAACATGAACAACAAAGAGATCGCGCCGGTGAACACAAACATGGCGTCACGCATGAGTCGCTGCAGCGGATTCACTGGATCATCACCGTTCACCTCGGCCGTTTTCCGCCACCAGCCCACTGGCCTGACTCGCTGATAGAACGCCGACAGCACGTGCTGTTCGGTCCGTGGGGTGACAAAAGTAATGCCGACTGCTGCAACGGTACTGAGCAAGGCCATCAATCCGAGTCGCAACCATTCCTGTTCGGCATCGGGGAACAGGTGCAGAAGTAAACCACTAGCGACCAGCGCGACAACGATCGCCGCCAGCTCCGAGTAAAGATTGATGCGTTCCCAGAGCCAACGCAGTACAAGCACCGAACCGGTGCCGGCCCCCAGCAGCAGCGACATCTTCCACCCTTGCTGAATTGACCCTAGTTGGCTCATGATGACCAGTGCCAGTATCAGAATAAGCACATTGGACAGCCTGGCGACCCATACCAGTTCGTGGTTGCCGGGTGCGCGTTTCAGCCACGCCCGGCACAACAATCGATCGTACAAATCATTGCTCCAGTAGCTGGCGCCCCAGTTCAGGTGCGTATCCACTGTGGACGCAAGCGCAGCCAGCATCCCGGTGATCATCAGTCCACGCAATCCGGTCGGCAGCAAATCATCGATTCCCTGGACGAATAGCATTTCACGTGCTGCGACAAATCCGTCGCTGCCGCTTGCCTGGGGATCGAACGGATAAAGCACCAGCAAACCGAGACCGATCACAATCCAGATCAGGCTGCGCAGCACGATTTGCAGCCAGGCAAATACCACTGCGGCCACGCGGGCGTCCCTGTCGCTTCGGCAGGCCATCGATCGTTGCGCGAGATAACCCGTACCGTCGCTGTTCATCTGAAAAAACCATTGCAACGCCATGATGACAAGAAATGGCATCAGCAGGGTCTCGCCGCTCGGCGCGAACGAAAGCAACTCGGACGCTTTGGCCTGCCCATAGATCGCAACGATGCGCTCACTCAGCCCTGAAAGCCCTCCGGTTGCGTTAATCATGACCAGGGCATAGGCCAGGGTACCGATCATCGCCAGCGCGAACTGCACGACGTCGGTCGCGATGACCGAGCGCAAGCCACCGGCAGCGGAATAAAACAGCGTAAAGCCAACCAGAACGACAATGCTGATAAGGTTGTTGGTCGCAGCGATGTCAGCACCCAGACCGGTGGCTGAACTACTGATGGCGAACCCCGTTGCGCGGGTGGCCTGAACGAGACTCTGGTAGAGACCCGCGTTCAACCATTCATGCCAGGGTAAAAACACTTCGGCGATGCGAACAGCCGCAACAAGGACGAACGCCATTACCACACAATTGATCAAGGTGCCGTAATACAGCGCCTTGATGGTGCGCAATGTCAGCGCACCGCGTGCGCTATAGCGAAGTTCGGTGAACTCGGCGTCGGTCAACACACCGGCACGGCGCCAGTGCACTGCAAACACGAACCCCATCATCAAGAATGCGATGCCGTACACCCACAACTGCCAGATGAGGAAGATTCCGCCAGAGGCAATCAAGCCTACCACCAGCAAAGGGGTATCGGCGGCAAACTGCGTTGCTGCCATGCTCACGCCAGCGCGCCAGCCCTTAATGGTCCGGCCCGCCAGAAAATACTCCTGCAACCCCGTCGATGCGACTCGCCGGGCAGCCAGACCGGAACTGACTGCGTAAATGACAAAAGCGCCGACAATCAGCAGATCGATCATGAGCGTTTCTTTGGAATCAACCCGTTCACGTTGTAACAGCAGCCGCAAATCGCACCGGCTCTGATCCGCGCCGCTGCAATAGAGCATACCCTGAATGCTGCGAAAAACGACGCTGGCGTGTGTTGCCTCCATGCCAGACAATATAGCAATGGTCAACATCACTACCCCGCAGTCCACCGCCCCGCACAACTTCGCCGTGTGGAATCTCGGATTCCGTCCTTTCTATCTGCTCGCCGGTCTATTTGCAACACTCAGCATTCCGCTCTGGGCCGCACAGTACGCTGGTTGGTTGGGCGCGCGTACGATTGTCGCTGGGCCATTGTGGCATGCGCACGAAATGCTGTTTGGATATGCCTTCGCGGTGATCGTCGGCTTTCTGTTCACCGCCGCGCGCAATTGGACGAATCAGCAGACTCCGACAGGGGTAATACTTGTCGCGATCGCGGCCCTGTGGGTTGCGGCCCGATTACTGGCATTCACAACATATCCACTGATCGCAGCGACCTTCGACACCGCGTTCGCTGTTGCAGCCGCGCTAGGCATTGCCGTGCCGTTGCTACGCAGCCGCAACCGCCGCAACTATTTCTTCATCGCGTTGCTGCTCGGATTGGGTCTGGCGAATCTTGTCTTCCATCTTTGTATGGCGGGTTTCCTCGATCTACCGCTGCGGCTGGGTTTGCAGGTGGGACTGGATATCGTGTTGTTGATCATGGTGATAATGGGTGGCCGCGTCATACCAATGTTCACTATGAACGGCGTTCCTGGCGCACTGTGCACGCGCCTGCCGTGGATCGAACGCCTTGCTCTTGGCAGCGTCGTCGCGCTGCTGGCGGCCGATTTGTTTTCGGCACCTGCAGAGATCATTGCAGCGATTGCTGCGATCGCTGCGTTGATTCACGCGCTGCGGTTTGGCCTGTGGCGGCCATGGCGTACGCTGAGCTTCCCCATTGTCTGGATACTGCACTTTGGATACGCGTGGATCGTCCTCGCTCTCGCGTTGCGCGCGCTGGCTGTCCAGGATCTGGTACCAGCAAGCGCCGCGAACCACGCGCTCGCCGTCGGCGCGATCGGTAGTCTGACACTCGGCATGATGACGCGCACCGCACTCGGTCACACGGCACGACCGCTACAAGCCCGAAAAGCAGAGGTATTCTGTTACGCCGCGATTCAGCTCGCTGCAATAATGCGCGTATTCTTACCTCTCGCGTTTCCCTCTCTCTACCTGCAAGCGATCATTGGCTCGGGAGTGCTGTGGTCACTTGCATTCGGTGTATACACTTTCAGCTATTGGCCGATCCTGACTCGGCCGCGGGTCGATGGTGGCCCCGGATGACGCGGATCAATGCCTTGCGCTAGTTAATTTGCCATCGTCGAATACAAAGGCAATAGCCAATATCGCAACGGTGAAGCGGAAGTACGCGCCAGACAGAAAACAAGCGCAAGCTCCGGTTCCGCCAATCGATGCGCCCTGTCAGAACATTGCCAGCAAATCCTTCAGGCTCACCACAAGCTGCCCGACGCCTTCGTGAATGTAAATTCCGAACTGGGCAATCAGGGAATATGCAATGGCAAACTGCGCAACGGAAAAAGCAGCGATAGTAAACTGACTGACGCTCACAATCCCCAAACCGAACTGCGACAAGGTAAAAATACCGCAAGCGAACTGGCCGATCGCAATCACACCGATGGCCGGCACCGGGACACGGTTAGGCCGAAACTTGAAGGAAATATGCAGCAGCGGCCAACTGAGAAAAGTGGCTTCGGACTTGTACTCAAATCCCCAACCGTCCCATCGCTCTCTTGCGGGAAACGGCGCGCCGCAGTGGGGGCAAGCCGTGGCTTGCTCGGAAATTTCGTGCTGGCATTCTCGACACGGTCTCATGTTGGTCGTCCCTTGACGCATCGCAAAAGAATATTCTCCGATGCAGCATCTGTCGTGCGCTTCCTGCCGCGGCTCCACAACAGATTTGCTTAGGACCGATCATAACGCGCTCTCCCTTGACAACGAAATCGTCATTGAATGATTCAGTTTCACGAAGAGGCCCGCGCATGTCGAATGCAAGGAAGACGCTCGCATTGACGGATTCCTGCCGGTCCTTGATCATTGCGGGCAATGGCTCGCCATCGTGCCTTGTCAGTCATTTTAGAAAGTAAGCGTGTCCGCATATCCTGCTGATCATCGTTCCGATTGTGTCGTCGTTGGTGCCAACTTTGCGGGACTTGCCTGCGCTATCTCACTCGCGACGAGAGGAATGCGTGTAACTGTACTGGAGCGCAAGGTCGATCCAGTTGAAAAACTGCATACCACCGGCATCATCGTCAAGGACGCCGTCGATCAGATTGCACTGCTTGACGGATTGCCGTCAGAGCTGATTCGTCGCGTTAACGGTGTTCGCCTTTATTCGCCAAACATGAAGTGGGTTGAACTGTCCGCACCAGGCTATTACTTCCTTACTGCACGCGAGCCCTGCCAGGGGCCCCAGGGGCAACACCGCTCGACTGGGACGAACTGTCACTGAATAGTTTCGACGCGCAACGATACAATCTTCGAAACATCCGACAACGTTTGGCTCACAAGGATGATCCGTGGGTGGATATGGACAAGGCAGCATGCGGCATCGACCGCGCACGAGCCACGCTTGCCTCATTCGACACGGAGAAGTGAAATCGCGCCTTCCCTGATCGGATCCTTGTCTGACCGAATCCTTGCCTGATTCTGATTGGACAAGCTTCGATCTTCCAGCTAATTGGCAGCAAATCACTTCGGCACGATTGAGCGTGCGCGGATCTTGGAAGCGCGCACCTATCACAGCAGAGGAGTTGATCGTGCGGTCGATGTCAGCCCCACTACCAGATGGAGCAGACGCCAATAGGGATATTGAAAGGCGGGCACCACAAGGTGCCCGCCATCAAAACAGGGAAAATGAACGCGCTATGCGAACAAACGTTTTCCCTACTAGTTACATCGCGT
>JASFUE010000087.1:0-11142 GCA_050050435.1 Burkholderiales bacterium
ACTCGACCATCACTTTCACCTTGCCCGACGGATCCAGCCGGTAGAGGCGGGTCGGCAGCTCGAACTCGGCCTTGTGTCCCTCGTATGGCCCGAGAATGCCGTAGCCGGGATCGGTGAACCAGATCGCGCCATCAGGATGGACAGCAGCATCATTGGGAGCATTGAGTTTCTTGCCGCCGACGTTGTCGATCAGAACAGTCCAGGTACCATCGTATTCGCGGCGGCGTACGCGACGCGTGTCGTGTTCGCACGCGATGAGGCGACCCTCATTGTCGCGGGTATGGCCGTTGGAATATCCCGACTCGGTCTGAAATACGCTGACGTGACCATCGTCCTCGCACCAGCGCAGAGTACGGTGATTGGGAATGTCGCTCCAGATTACACAGCCCCAATCACCCATCCATACCGGGCCTTCGGCCCACAAACACCGGTCATCACCCATGCCGTGCCAGATTCGCTGCAGCGTGGAATTGCCCTGGCGGCCGGTAAACCGCTTGTCCATGATCTCCCACGCTGGTTCCGGATAGGTAACCGGCGTTTCTCCGGTCCAGTCCCGATCACGCGCAAATTTGTCCGCGGCGGAAGCGAACGGAGAAACCGCCGTCGCCGCCGTCGCTGCGGCAGCAGTTGTCAGAAAACCGCGTCTTGTCATTTCCATTGATTTACTCCTCACAATAACTGGTTATTGTTTGTGCAACCCCGTTGGACGAACAGCGCCTGCGGCACTCCACCCGAGCCATGCAGGAAGTGTCAGACGCAGGAAGCTCGACACAACGACTTGATGGCGCCAGCGTCTTGTCCGGCCACCCGCAAGGATCAAAACCCCGAACGAGCGAGTGCGAGGGCGAAGACGTGAACGCTTTGATGACGAACGCCGCGGCTTCGAAATCGTTGACAGCAAAGCCGAAATCTCCATAATCCGGTCCGATATTTCCTCTCGGCGCGGCCGCGGCCGTGACGCGCTGTGTGTCCTGGCGCTATAGTTAGCAGCGCCTGGGAAATATCCACCAATCAATGCCGGTTCGTCGGGAGTTCACTTGAGATGCAGACCGTTTTCTTAAGACTCGAAAATTGGCCGTGGGAGCAGAGAGGCATTACCATGTTCAATGGCAGCATTGCGCATGTCTGTGCCCAATCCACACAATATCACTGGAGATAAGGAGCCTGAAACATGAAACGTCGTAAGTTCCTGAAGAGCGCCGCCGTCGTCGGCGGGGTAGCCGCCGCGTCCGCTGTCGCCTACAAATACGGGAAAGACGCCGGGATTGAATCAGGCATTTCTCAAACTGCAGCGCCGGCGATTTCGCAGGGCATCAAGCAACTCAAAATGGTGACGACTTGGCCGAAGAACTTCCCTGGTCTGGGTACCGGCGCGGAGAGGCTCGCCGAGCGCATTACGACCATGTCGGATGGCACACTCGAGGTCAAAGTCTACGCCGCTGGTGAGCTGGTGCCGGCATTCCAGGCGTTTGACGCTGTATCGAGCGGCCAGGCGGAGATGAGCCACTCTGCGTCGTATTACTGGCAGGGCAAGTCTCCTGCGTTCAACTTCTTTACCGCAGTCCCCTACGGCTTCAACTCGTCAGAGCATGCTGCGTGGATGCTGTGGGGCGGTGGGTTGGACCTGTATACCGAGCTGTGCGACAACTTCAATATTGTTCCATTCATGGGCGCGAGCACCGGCGAGCAGATGGGTGGATGGTACCGCAAGGAGATCAACGAACTGGACGATTTCAAGGGACTCAAATTTCGCATGCCAGGCCTTGGCGGAGAAGTGATGCGACGGCTGGGCGCGACGGTCGTCAACTTGCCCGGCGGTGAAATTTTCCCGGCACTGCAGGCAGGCACCATCGACGGGACCGAGTGGGTTGGCCCGTGGCACGATCTCGCCTTTGGTTTTTACAAGGTTACCAAGTACTACTACTGGCCGGGCTTCCACGAACCGGGCACAACGGCCGAGGTGCTGGTCAACAAGAAGGTTTGGAACAGCCTGTCCAAGCATCAACAGGAAATTATCCGGGTGGCTGTACAAGCCGAAGGGACGATCTCATCGGCAGAGTTTCAGTACAGGAATTCCGATGCGCTCGACGTATTGATCAACAAGCACGGCGTGAAGCTGCGCAACTTCTCGGATGAGATACTTGTTGAGCTGGGTAATGCTTCTGCCGAGGTAGTCAGCGAGGTTGGGAACCACGACCCATTCACCAAGAAAGTTTACGAAAGCTTCATGAAACAGCGCGCGAGGGCGATCAGCTGGAGCAGTCTCAGCGAACAGGCCTATATGAATGCGCGTTCGTTGGTAGACAGTTAGTGCTGTTCTGGATTGCCGCCCGATCAATTAACCCACAGTAGCGTGCTCGTGTCGTTCGTTCCGGACACGGAAGCCCCCGAAGCTGCTAGGATTCCGCGATGGAGCGACTAAAGGGTATCGCCAACGCGATCGATGCGACGAACGACTGGATCGGGCGCAGTCTTGCGTGGCTTACGCTCGCGATGGTGCTGGTCACTTTCGCCGTGGTGCTGATGCGCTACATCTTCGGACTTGGATCGACCATCCTGCAGGAATCAATCGTCTACATGCATGCCACTGTGTTTATGGCCTGCGCAGGTTTTGCGCTGGTGCACAATGGTCATGTGCGCTGCGATGTTTTTTACGGCCCCGCCTCGCCGCGCATCAAGGCGATAATCGACATCTTCGGCACATTGCTGTTTTTGATCCCGATGTGCGTATTGATTGGCTGGGTCGCATGGCCGTACGCAGCCGCATCCTGGGCGGTACTCGAAGGCTCGCCTGAAGGCCGCATGGGCATTCCGGCAGTGTTTCTGCTGAAGACACTGATCGTCGTCTTCGCCGGGCTGCTCGCGCTGCAGGCGGTTTCGCTGGTTCTGCAATCTGCGTTGTTGCTCGCCGGCGTCACTTCTTCGCGCGGTTGGGTGGACGATGACGGAGGGCCTTCGACTTGAACATCGCTGAATGGCTCGAAATCGCGATGTTCGTCGCGCTGTGCGCCCTTGTCCTGATTGGCTATCCAATTTCCTTCACACTCGCCGGCACCGCGCTGATCTTCGGTTTGATCGGCATGGCCATGGGTGTGTTCGATTCGGATTTCCTCGGCGCGTTCCCGCATCGCATCTTCGGCATAATGACCAACGAGGTGCTGATCGCACTCCCGCTATTCATCTTCATGGGAGTCATGCTCGAACGCTCGAAGGTTGCCGAAGAGTTACTCGACACCATGGGGCAGCTGTTCGGAAGGCTACGCGGTGGCTTGGGCATTTCGGTATCGGTGGTCGGGGCGCTGCTCGCAGCTTCCACCGGCATTGTCGGCGCCACGGTTGTCACGATGGGGCTGCTGTCTTTGCCGACGATGTTGCGGCGCGGCTACGATCCCAAGCTCGCCTGCGGCTCCATCGCCGCGTCAGGGACACTTGGTCAGATCATCCCGCCCTCGATCGTGCTGGTGGTGCTCGGCGACCAGATTTCCAATGCGCACCAACAAGCTCAGCGTCAGCTTGGCAATTTCTCTCCGGAACCCGTTTCGGTGGGTGATCTGTTCGCCGGGGCGCTGATCCCGGGGCTTGCACTGGTCGGCCTGTACATCCTCTACCAGATCGCCGTGGCGATCCTTAAACCGAGCGCTTCGCCGGCGATTCCATTGGACGATTCGATGCAGTCCGGTAGCATGGGCCGCCGCGTGATGCACGCGCTGATCGCACCCATCGTGCTGATCGTCGCGGTTCTCGGCTCGATCCTCGTGGGCGTCGCCACGCCGACCGAGGCGGCCGGCGTTGGCGCCATCGGCGCGACACTGCTTGCCGGTCATCGTCTTGCGGAGGGGAAACCGATACCGGTTTACGCGGCGGCGGCAGGCCTTGTCGGCATCATCATTCTCACTTCCTTCGTCGACATGCGGGTGACCCGTGAGTACATTACCGGCGGTGAGAAGGTGGCGATCGCGATCGCTTGCCTCATGAGCGCAGGCATCGTATGGGGACTGGTCGTCGCACTGTGGCGCACGTTCCGCAACGCCGTACTGGTGCAGGTCATGCGCACCACTGCCCGCCTGACTTCGATGATTTTTGTGATCATCATTGCTGCGCAGCTTTTTTCGCTTGTGTTCCGCGGGTTCGGCGGCGACGATACGGTGCACGAGCTTCTAACCGGGATTCCCGGTGGCGCGCTCGGCGCGTTAATCGCGGTTATGGCACTGATGTTCGTGATGGGATTCTTTCTCGACACCATCGAGATCCTGTTCGTGGTCGTACCGATCGTCGGGCCAGCGTTGCTCATGCTCGGATTCGATCCGGTCTGGCTGGGCATCATGATCGCGATCAACCTGCAGACGTCCTTCCTCACGCCACCGCTTGGCTATGCCCTGTTCTACCTGCGCGGCGTCGCACCACCCGAGGTGACCACGATGCATATCTATCGCGGCGTGATTCCCTTCGTGATCATCCAGCTACTGATGCTGGTCGTGCTCTTTAATTTTCCGGCGATTGCGACCTGGCTGCCCAATTTGATTTTCGGCTAGACGTCCTTCTGCCCGGGCGCGGTGTGAAGCCCAGTCTGTGTCGCACTCAACCGCCTCGCTCCAGATCTGTTTCGCAGTCCATCTGGTTCGCACGGCACAGCGCAAAGTATTATGATGATTGATCCGTACCTGTCAGAATAAATAAGCTCATGTTCGAAACCGCTATCGCCGGCAGCCTGCCCAAACCCTCATGGCTCGCCGAGCCCAACAAGTTGTGGCCCGAATGGAAGCTGTCGGGCGAGACCCTCAATGAAGGCAAGGAAGACGCGACCCTGATCTGGATCAAGGCCCAGGAGGACGCCGGCATCGATACCGTCGGCGATGGCGAGCAGGCGCGCCAGCATTTCGTACACGGCTTTGTTGAAGCGGTCGAAGGCATCGACTTTGCGCACAAGGTCAAAATGGGGATCCGTGACAACCGCTACGACGCGATGGTGCCCCAGGTCGTCGCACCGCTACGCCTGCGCGGTCGAGTGCACGAGCTCGAGGCGACGGTTGCCCGCGCCCACACCAGACACGAACTGAAATTCACCCTGCCCGGGCCAATGACCATCGTCGATACCATTGCCGACGAGCATTACGGCGACAAGGTCAAGATGGCGATGGCATTCGCGGAATTGCTCAATCAGGAAGCGCGTGCGCTCGAGGCACAGGGTGTGGACGTCATCCAGTTTGATGAGCCTGCCTTCAATGTCTACATGGACGACGTCAAGCGCTGGGGTGTCGAAGCCCTGCACCGCGCCATCGAAGGCCTCAAGTGCAAGACTGCGGTACACATCTGCTATGGCTATGGGATCAAGGCCAATATCGACTGGAAAAACTCACTCGGTTCCGAATGGCGGCAATACGAGGAGATTTTCCCGGCGCTGGCCAATAGCCGGCTCGATCAGGTTTCGCTCGAATGCATGCACTCGCACGTCCCGATCAATCTGATCAAGCTGCTCGGCGACAAGGAAATCATGCTGGGCGTGATTGACGTGGCGAGCGACAAGATCGAATCACCCGAGGAAATCGTCAGCGTCATTGGTGAGGCGATGAAATATGTGCCGAAAGAGAAAATCCGTCCATGCACCAACTGTGGCATGGCGCCGATGGCGCGCAGCGTCGCCATGGCCAAGCTCTCGGCGCTCGGTGCGGGCGCGGCTCTGGCCCGCGAGCGCTTCGCCTGAGGGCTCACTCCGGCCTGCCTGCGCGGCGCCGTTCAGCCGCGCAGGCGGACCTTCGGTTGTGGAAACTGGCACTGCAATTCCTGCAGCTGCGCCTCCAGCTCGTGGATGCGTTCAACCAGCATCAGCGCAACCGACATTGCATTGGCGTCGAGCTCGAAATCTTCGCGCAAGCGGCTTGCCGTGCGCACGGCCACCACGCACTCGGCGCTGAAATGCCAGCGCGTCGCCCGTCCCGCACCCGACGCGGCTGACTCAACAGGTTCGAGCGCGCCATGCTCGACGAGCTCGATCAGCAATTGCTCTGGCAAGCCGGACAGCTCAACCAATTCTTCCAGGCTGACTTCACCGCGGTCGTGAAGCCACTGCGCCTCGGTAATTTCTATCTTCATGTTCCGCCTCCTTTCGGAAATGAGGCACGCGGATCAAATTGCGAACTGTCCCGCAGTTCTTCGAACAAGGCTTTTTCGCGATCGGTCAGGCTGCCCGGAACCACGATCTGGGCGATCGCGAACATATCGCCATGACCGGAGCCGCGTTTCGGCAATCCGCGCCCGGCAAGACGCAGACGCTGCCCGGCACTGGTACCCGCCGGTACCTTGAGTCGCACCGCACCAGCCAGCGTCGGGACCCCAACACTGGCTCCCAATGCGGCTTCCCATGGTGCCAGCGGCAGATCCAGGTATAGATCATGGCCGGCCGCACGGTACAGCGGGTGCGGCTTGAACTGGATATTGAGATACAGGTTTCCGTCCGGCCCACCATTCAGCCCCTTGCCGCCCTTGCCTTTGAGCCGCAGCTTTTCCCCGTCTGCCACACCTTTGGGAATGCGTGCCTTGAATGTGCGCGAGACGCGGTGCACACGCCCGTGCTCGTCATAGTCCGGCACACTGAGATTGAGATCGAGTTCGGTACCATTCCAGGCATCTTCGATACTGATCGGCGCCATGACCTCGTAATCCTGGCCAGGAATGGGAATCGCGCCGGCATGTCCCCCGCCGGCACGCCCCCCACCGCCACCGAATGCGGCAAACAGGTCGGACAGATCGATGTCTTCATAGGAAAAACCACCGCCACCGTATCCCTGTCCCCAGTCAGGCGGAGGCTGAAAATCCTCTCCCGGCCGGTGCTTGCCAAGGTTATCGTAGGCTGCCCGTGCTTCCGGATCTTTCAGCGTCTTGTAGGCTTCGGAGACTTCCTTGAACTTCTCCTCGCCTGAGGGATCCTTGGAGACATCCGGATGGTACTTGCGCGCCAGCTTGCGATAGGCTTTCCTAATCTCGTCATCGCTCGCGTCGCGCTTTACGCCGAGTATTTCGTAGTAGTCCTTGTATTTCATTGTGTCGGTTCAGTGCTGACCTGCCATGAGCGGCAATTGGCATTATGTGCCAACCGGTCGTTGGCAAAGCCTTTTAATTACTGGTATCTGGTGGCAGATTCGCGCCAGTCAATACCGGGCAAGCTATTGTTTCAGCCAGTTTCTGTCAACCGCGACCCGCTTGCCGATTTGAACTCCACCTGACCGAATATCGCTACACGCCGCTGCAAATCCCGGGATGCACGGTACGCCGCAAGATTGCCTCGCGGATAACGGGGCATAAAACTACGTTGCGCCGCCAATGGCGCACATGACAACCTTGCGCCGCCAAGGGCGCACATGACAACGTTGCGCCGCCAATGGCGCAAAAACATTTGCGCGCCGAAGCAGATCGCCGGGAACGAGTCGGGCGCGCCACGATCAGAGCATCTTTCGGCACAGACCCGAAAGCGTCAAACCCGAAAAAGCCGCCGACGCGCAACATGCTCAACATCGCGATCATCTGTCTCGTTATAACGGCACTGCTCGCCTACCTGAACCATCGCTTCGTGGGCCTGCCCATGACCATCGGCGTAATGGCAGTCGCCCTGGTGTTCTCGCTCGGACTGGTTGGGCTCGATGCCATCGGTGTGGCGCACAGTGTGAGGGCGTACGAAGAATCGCTGCTGCACTCAATCGACTTTCCGGACTTGCTGATGCACGGCATGCTGTCGTTAATGCTGTTCGCCGGCGCCTTGCACGTGGACCTGAGCGAACTCAAGGCGTTTCGCTGGCAGGTTGCCACGCTGGCCGGAATCGCCACCACACTTTCCACCTTCGCTGTCGGATTCGGCATGTGGCTGGCGTTGCCAGTGGCAGACCTGCAGTTGCCGCTGATGTATTGCCTGCTGTTCGGTGCACTGATCTCACCCACCGATCCGATCGCAGTGATGGGCATTCTCAAATCCGCCCGTGCGCCGAAGGAACTGGAACTACTCATTTCGAGCGAAGCATTGTTCAATGATGGTGTGGCCGTGGTGATCTTCTCGCTGCTACTGGGCATGCTCACAAGCGGCGTAGCGCCATCTCCTGGCCAGACATTCGCATTGTTGGCAAACGAAACCGGTGGCGGCCTGCTCTTCGGGATGTGTCTGGGTTACCTCACGTTCCATTTGCTCAAGACCGTCGACAACTATCAGGTTGAAGTGCTGCTGACACTGGCCGCAGTAACCGGGGGCTACGCCCTGGCCAGCAAGCTGGAGGTATCGGGACCTCTGTCAATGGTCGTGGCCGGGCTGATCATCGGCAACCACGGGCGTTCGCGCGCCATGTCGGACACCTCGAGGCGCTATCTCGACATGTTCTGGGAATTGGTGGATGAAATTCTCAATGCCATGTTGTTCGTGCTCATCGGCATGGAAGTGCTGCTGATAACGTTCTCGGTCAATGAACTACTCGCCACCGCGCTGGCCATCACCGTAACGCTGCTGGCCAGACTGCTGACGGTAGGATTACCCGCGCGATTGCTCGGACGCGTGGTCAATCTCCCGAAAGGCTCATGGAAAGTCCTGACCTGGGGCAGCCTGCGTGGAGGCATTTCGGTGGCACTGGCGCTGTCGCTGCCTCCCGGAGTAAATCGCGACACCGTGGTCACACTGACCTACGGCGTAGTAGTGTTTTCCATTCTGGCGCAAGGCCTTTCATTCGGTTATGTCGCGCGCAAGGCGGCGTCAAGGTAGATACCGTAGTGGCGGATCGGCAGGCCGGGCACTGTGCTCGCCCCACTATTGGCAAAGACAAGCGTATATTGGTCCGCTCACGACAGCGAATGACACTGCCTGGTTGACTTGCCACACACAACGGAGGACAGCATGCGAATCGCCTGGAAACTGCCGGCAACCGTTCTGGTTGCATTGTTTTGCGTCGCGGGAGCGGCACGCGCCGTACAACTCGCATTACCGCTCGAGCATGTCACCGACATTGCATTGCCGGCTCCGGC
The DNA here is from genome assembly GCA_050050435.1 of Burkholderiales bacterium. Lineage (GTDB taxonomy): Bacteria > Pseudomonadota > Gammaproteobacteria > Burkholderiales > Eutrophovitaceae > SG8-40. The sequence goes on from JASFUE010000087.1 coordinate 8,995, forward strand.
GGCACGCTTTGATTACCTGTCTTACGTCTCATCGCGGCACCGGTTGTTTGTCGCCAACATGGGTGCTGACCGGGTTCTGGCAATCGATGTCAAAACCGGTAACGTCCGGGTTATTGACGACATGCCCGATGTGCACGGCGTGCTCGCCGTACCGTCGGTCGGGCGCGTGTACGCCACTGTGACCGGGCGCAACCAGATTGCGGCAATCGACATCGATACCTTCCGGACGATCGCACTCGCTCCCACCGGGCGCTACCCGGATGGCATCGCCTTTGTGCCGCATCCGCAAACACTTTACGTGTCAGACAAACTGGGACATTCGGACACCGTAATCGCGGGACCGACACACCGTCCAATCACCACCATCGCACTCGGTGGTGAAGTCGGCAATACCCGATACGACCTGGTTTCAAAACATGTGTTTGCCAATGTGGGTTCGACCAGCGAACTTGTCGAGATCGACCCGCAAATTCACAAGGTCATTGCACGTTACCCTCTCAAAGGCGCGCGCGGCAATCATGGACTGTATATCGAACCGGATGCGCACCTCGCGTTCATCGCGTGCGAAGACAACAATCGCCTGATTGTTTTCGATCTCGACTCCCGAAAACAAACCGGTACATTTCAGGTTGGCAGGGCACCGGATGTGCTTGCCTTCGACCAGGGGCTGCATCTGCTCTACGTCGCGTCCGAGAGCGGCGTCGTTTCCATGTTCAGGGAGCAAGGCAGGCAACTGATCAAGATCGGCGAAGACTTTGTCGCGCGGGGCGCACACAGCGTGGCCGTCAACCCGCAAACCCATGAAGTCTATTTTCCGCTGAGAGACATAGGCGGGCATCCGGTGCTGCGTGTGATGCGGCCTTTGGCCCAATCGCAATAACCGGGTTACATTACGCATCAGCATGACACGCACCCTGTTCAGGAATGTAAGCATCCTCGACTGTACCGGCGCGGCGCCGTTCGCCGGGCAGGTGCTCATAGAGAACGAACGCATCAGCGAAGTCTGGCCGCAGGCGCAGGCCGTTGAGATAGCGGATGCCGACATGTTCGATGGCAATGGCGCGACCCTGATGCCCGGGCTGATCGAACCGCACTCGCATCTGACTTTCACCGACTGCGTGCGCTCGGTCGATATGGGATTCATTCCGCCCGAAGAACATATGCTGATCACCGTGCGCAACGCGCGCAAGATGCTGGAGATGGGATTCACCAGCTGTTTCAGCGCTGCCTCGGCAAAGCCGAGGCTGGATGTGGTGCTGCGCAACGCCATCGACGCCGGTGAGTTCCCCGGGCCGCGAATCCTCGCTGCGTCACCCGAGATGACGGTCACCGGCGGGCTCGGCGATGTACGCCGTGAACATATGTATCTCGAGAACTTTGCAATGGTACTTGATGGGCCGGTTGAATTTCGCCGTTACGCGCGACTGATGTGCCGCGAAGGCGTCGACACGCTGAAGATCAATATTTCCGGTGATGCCGGCACGCCGGCGTCACCCTCGAAAACCACTGTCATGAGCGCGGACGAAATCGCCGAGGTAAGCGAAGTCGCGCAGGCGCATCGCAAACGCCTTGCCGCTCATACCCGAAGTGCGGAATCGGTAAAACTGGCGCTCGAGTACGGTGTAGACGTTCTCTACCACGCAACCTACATCGACGCCGAAGCACAGGACTTGCTCGAAGCGCAACGCGATCGCATCTTCGTCGCGCCCACCCTTGGCAGTTTGCAGGCAACGCTGCAGCAAGCTGCATCCTTCGGAATCCAGCTCAGTCCGGCACATGAACGCGACCTGACGGACGAGATTGACGCCGGTATCGAAAACATGAAAGCCCTGCACCGGCGCGGCGTGCGCGTGTTGCCAGGTGGCGATTACGGGTTTGCCTGGGCGCCTATTGGTGCCAATGCCCGGGACATCGAACTGTTTGTTCGACAGCTTGGCTTCTCACCGATGGAAGCGATCATCGCCGCCACACGAACCGGCGCGCAGATCATGGGCATGAGCGAGCAGACCGGGCTCGTGAAGAAAGGCTTTCTCGCCGACCTCCTGATGGTCGACGGCGACCCGACCCGGGACGTTGGCATCCTGCACCGGGAACAGAACATACTCGTTGTGATGAAAGGCGGAACAATCTGCAAGACGCGAACGTGAT
>JASFUE010000088.1:0-11065 GCA_050050435.1 Burkholderiales bacterium
TCTAACCGGATGCGCAAGCAGTGGAACCAATCAGGTACAAGCAGATCTTCCGGTCGACAAAGGCACTGTCAGCGCGGGAAGCGGCAGCAGCATCACTCTCAAAGGCAACGCAATGCCTCTTGGCGGCTGGGGCGAGGTCAGGGTTGGCGAACCCCTCCCGGATGCAATCGTAACCAGCACCAGTCTCAAGGCTGTCGATATCGCTGCGCCGAGCGGCAAGGTTCGAATCATCAGCGTGGTTCCCTCGATAGACACACCGACATGTGACGAGCAAACACATGAACTATCCGAGGACAGCGGCGACCTCGATCAGCGGGTCGAGTTGATCACGGTCAGCAGGGACCTTCCTTTCGCACAATCGCGCTTTGCAAAAGAAGCGAAGATCAACAATGTGACATTCCTGTCCGACTACAAGGAACACGAATTCGGCAACAACTACGGCCTTGTCATCGAACCGCTCGGTCTGTTGGCACGTGCCGTGATCGTAACCGATCGGGACAACATCGTGCGCTACCTTCAGGTTGTGCCGGAAGTAACTGCGCTACCCGACATGCAGGCTGCAATGCGGGCGGCGCGCACCCTTCTCTGATCAAAGCCTGACGATTAAAGGCGGAGCAAGATACTTGCTCCGCTTTTCCTTGTGCCTCGACGGTATTGAACGTTGCCTCAACGTGAACTGCCTGGCAGGGCGAGCACAAGCATCCGTTCGGATCATGAAGGCGAATGCGGTTTGGCTACGCCCGACGCGCAACACCTTACGCCCGGCTGACAGGTTCAGACACGCAGACCTCTGCAGGCATCGATCAGAACTGCACCCTGCAACACCGAGAGCACCAGCGTCGCGCCTAGCAGCAACAGCGATGCCGGCAGTCGAAACGACGGGTCGCCGGACAGAATGAAATAACCGTGAATGCCAACGGCGAACAATCCGCCGGCAACCAGCGTCCAGGAAAGCGCGATGCCCGCTGCACGTCCCTGCGCAAGTGCCCACAAGCCGTACAGGACCACTGACACAAGCATGAGGTTAAGGAACAGGAAGAACTGAACTCCTCCCGGAATACCAAAGAGAATCCATTCTTGTTGATAAGCCGAATCGATCTCATGCGTGATCAGCACCGAAGCGTTCAGCAGGTACAACCACGACAATAGTCGTAGTGATCGCGATTTGCCTGGATTCACCAATCGACCCTCCTCGAAATTGCTATTGGCTGATCCTTGATGCGGTCCGCCCTTTCCACTCAATAGCCTTCAACTTTCTTCATCGCCCACAGATGCGCCGCCACCAGTGCGCGCCATGGCGTAAACGCCGCGAGCCAGCTCTGCGCTTCCGCCTCGCCGATCTTGTCCTCGCGGTTGAGCAGTGCGCGTAGATTGCGCCGTACGGCTACGTCACCATGCAAGGAACCGTCGAGATGGCCAAATCCGCGCAGCAACGCATAATTTACAGTCCACGGCCCGATGCCGCGCAGCTTGATCAGGTGTTCGCGAATCTGCTCTGCATCGGGGTCATCGGCCCACTCAGCCAGCGCTAACGCGCCGCTTGCGATCTGCTGGCTCAACCCGATCAGGGTTTGCGCCTTGGCTCTGGAAAAGCCCGCCCCGCGAAGCGCTTCCTCGCCGATCGATACAACCTGAGGCGCTTCGGGAAAACACCACAAGCCGCTTGAATGTTTTCGTCCGGCGAGCTGGATGAATTTGCGGCGCACCGAAACCGCAGCGCTGACGCTGATCTGTTGGCCGGTAATCGCCCATGCCATCGCTTCGAACGGCGTCGCCGTCAGCGGTACGCGCAGGCCGCGATTGCGCCTGATCAACGTCCCGATCAGCGGATGCTTGCGATACTCGCGTTCGAATTCTTCCACCGGCTGGGTCAGCCCCAGCATGTGACGCACGACTTGTCTCAGGCGCTTGTGCACATCCGGGTTCGCTTCACCGTCCATGTCCAGTTCGGCAGAAACAATGCGTTGTCCAAAGCGCAACTGCAGACATGTGGGCACGCCGTTCCACAACAGGCCTTTGCGCAAAACATTGCCATCAATTCGTTCCGCCACCTCCTGCGCATCGCGCCGATGAAATGCCAGCACATCGTTTGCCCTGAAGTTGGGCGGCAGTTGAATGCGACAACGCGTGCTCGTGTTCATATGGTCGAAGATCGAGGTGCCAGCGGTGTTTATCCGGCAAACATACTGCGCACCGGTCTAGTTCCTGCCGTTATTTCAATGGCAGGATCGTTGACATCACCATCACTTCGGCAAGGCCGACCAGAGAGATGAATATTGTCAGCACCGTCCAGCTCTTGAGGGTTTCACGCTCGGTAAAACCCGACAGCTTGCCAACCACCCAGAATCCGCTGTCATTCATCCACGAACAAAACAACGCACCGAATCCGATAGCAAGAAAAATATAAATCGGATGGACAGTAAGGGCCGATCCGTCACCCAGTATCGCCAACATCAATCCGGAAGCGGTAATCATCGCCACCGTGCCGGAACCCTGCGCCACACGAATTACCGCAGCAACAACCCAGGCAAGGAATACATAGTTGACGCCGTAACCCTCGGCGATATCCTTGATCACGTCACCAACGCCCGAATGACGGATCATCGCACCAAAGGCACCGCCGGCGGCGGTGATCAGGATGATCACCCCGGCCGTTTCCAGCGGTGGGCCCATCGCATTGCTGACCTGGTGCAGGCCAAGTTTTTTCTGGCGGACCAGAAGGTAGATGGCAAAGGCGGTACCGATGAGCATCGCAATGTTCTTGTTGCCGAAGAAATCGACGTATTTCTTGAGCGCCTCGAAACCGCTGTCGCCTCCGAGCATGGCAACGACTGACGGCAGACTGGTTTGCGCCAGCCCCATAAAAGACGCGCAGGCGATCAACAGTACCGGCAGCACCACCGGCTGGATCGCCAGCACGAAAGGCGGCAACGCGCTCTCCTCCTTGTCGACAATCGCCTGCAACTCATCGAGCGGTGCGCCGGGAGTCTCTCGCAACGGAACCGGCAGCCGGACGTCGAGCCAGCGAGCCAGATAAAGCATGGCAATTGCGGGGATGATGCCGCAGAGAATGCCGGCGACCATGGATGTGCCCAGATCCAGACCCAGCGGGCGCAGCGTCTCGGCCACCAGCAACGGGCCCGGCGTGGGCGCAACCAGCACGTGGGTAATGACACCGCCTGTACAAATGGCCAGCACGTAGAGCACGTAGTTGCGGCCCGTGCGCAAAGCCAGCGCCCGCGCCAGCGGGATCAGCAGGAAAAACACGGTATCGAAGAACACCGGGATGGACAGGAAAAAGCCGCTGCCGAGCAATGCGAGGGGTGCTCGCTTCTCTCCCAGCACGGCAATGGAACGGCGCACGATCTTGTCGGCAGCACCGCTTTCGAGCATACACATGCCGATAATCGCCGCCAGCAGGATCACGAAGGTGATGTTGCCCGCAGCCCTGCCGAATTCCGACATCGACAATTCGACTGCCTGCACCAGCGGGTTCATTGGCGGCACGCCCGGCAACTGGCTCGACATCAACCCGGTCAGAATGGCAGCCAGGCTCAGTACCAGAAACGGATGAATGCGCAACACCGCAATGCCAATAACGATGAAGGCCATGCTGATGCCAAGCACAGCCAACGGCCAATAGGAGATCGATTGCACTGCAGCGGAAGTTACAGAATCCATGACCCATCCTCCCGTAGTCGTTTTTTATGCAGCTATTGCTGTGAATAGCGCTTGTGGCACTATGATAGTAGTAATCTGCTCAATTGAATAACTGCAACATCCCGCAGCCGCAACGATACTGCCAGGCTGAAACGACACCGCGAGTGCGACAATGAACAAGACAGCCGCTGATTCCGTAATTTCCGATCTGGCGCCCACCGGCACACTGCGCGTGGGTATCAACGCCTCGAATTTCCTGCTGGTGTCGCAATACACGCCGGGCTCCGATCCACGCGGCATTGCGCCCGATCTCGGCCGCGAGCTGGCCAGGCGGCTCGGTGTTGCGGCATCGTTCGTGGTGTTCCCCAATCCAGGAAAACTGGCCGATGCGGGCAAGACGGGCGTGTGGGATGTTGCCTTCCTCGGGAACGAACCGCAGCGGGCCAGGGAAATTGCGTTCACCGCCCCCTATCTGGAAATTCCCGTGACGTTCCTGGTGCCCGGCAGCTCGTCGATCCAAAGCCTGGACCAGGTGGATCGCGACGGCGTGCGCATTGCCGTAATGGAAAGAAGCGCCTACGACCTCTATCTCACCAACCAGCTGCAACACGCCGAACTGATCCGGGCAAACAGCCTGGATGCATCGTTCCAATTGTTCGTCGACGAAAAGCTCGACGCGCTAGCCGGACTCAAGCCAAAACTGGTGGCTGACGCAGAAAAACTCGCAGGCGCGCGAGTGCTCGAGGGTCAGGTCACGTCGGTCAAACAATCAGCGGGCACGCATCACGGCCGCGATGCCGGCGCTCAGTACTTGCGGGAATTTATCGAGGATGCGAAAGCGACTGGCCTGGTCGCGCAACTGATCGATCATTATGGCGTGCGTGGTGTCGTCGTCGCGCCGCCTGACCCAGGCTGACTGACGGCAGCGCGAACACAAGGCCGGCACGGCCAGAACACAGGCAACGTCAGTCGGTAGACTCGTCGCCACCCTGCCCGGCATTGCCATCCAGTTGCTGCGCAACCCAGCGCCCCACCGGATCGTTACCACCAGCCAGGTACCAGGCGTAGTGTGCATGCAGGCATTTCACGCCCCTGCGCGTGCCGCCAACACCGCCGTATGGTGCAGGGCCATCATGACCGGGCGGCAGCGCCGAGTCGCGTTCGGTAGCGTATTGCCGGTGAGCGGCCGACAGTTCATTGGCGTCCACAGCTTCCCGCGCACGTTGTATTCCGCCGCCGGATTCAAGCAGGTCGATTTGCCGTCGGATGACTTCACCAACCAGCCAGTAACGCGTTGGCATCGGCCGGCCATCCCTGAGCAACGGTGCATTGCGAATGACCACCGGATCGCCATCGGCATCGCGCACGACGACGTCAAAATCGCCTTCCGGCACACGCCCTAGCAACTGTTCGATGCGCTCCCTGTCCACCGCCGTAACACCCGCTGACGCATCGGCATTTTGCCCACCTGCCCTGCCCGTCGACTGATTGCTTCCCATATTGGTTACCTCCGGCGGTCCTACCCGGCAATAATATTGCATTGACTTTATACTGCCGTAACCACCATGCGGTAGTGTCTGACGAGGAATATGAATGCGAAGCTGGGTTGGAATACTGATCGTCGTAGCCGGCACCGCGGTAGCCGCGCCAAAGGCGCTGGACGAAGCCGCCCTGTCTGCCGGCACGTTCACCGTCGATCTGACTGACCGTACGGCCTATTCGGAACCCGCGCCGGTGTTGACGCGGCGTCAGCGCGAAAAATTCATGGCCGGGCGCAGCGTATTCAGGCGCCAGTGGGCATCCATCGTTTCGCTCAACGGCGACTGGGGATTGGGCCCCACCTTCGTCGCCGACCGCTGTATCGGCTGTCACGTCAACAATGGCCGGGGCCATCCGCCCGCCAAAGGCGAACAGTTGTCATCGGCGCTGGTCAGGTTGTCGTTGCCGGGCAGCGGAGAACATGGCGCGCCGAAACCGCATCCGAATTACGGCGATCAGTTCCAGAACCGTTCGCTGGACGGCAGCAATGTGGATCTTGCCCATGGCGGCAAGCCGGTGCCGCACGAGGCCGACCTGTACGTTGACTGGGAAGAGCACAGCGTGGTCCTCGCCGACGGAGAAACCATTGCGCTGCGCAAACCGGTGCTGCGCGTGGAGAATCCCGCATTCGGTCCGGTCGACGGCATCATGACCTCGCTGCGCGTTGCGCAACCACTGGTTGGCATCGGTTTCCTCGATGCCGTGCCCGAAGCGACCATACTCGAAATTGCCCGTTCCCAGAAAGCGCACGGGATCAATGGCCGGCTCAATATCGTCTGGGACGACGTCGAACAGCGCATGACCATGGGCCGTTACGGCTGGAAAGCCAACGTACCGTCGCTGAAGCAGCAAATTGCCGCTGCCGCGCTGGGCGACATGGGCGTTAATTCGAATCTTTATCCGCAACAGAACTGCCCGAAAGTGCAGACCGTGTGCGCGAACATGCTACCGGGCAACTTTCCCGAACTGGTCGACATGGAAATCGACGCGCTCGAGCTGTGGCTACAGGCGCTCGCGGTTCCGGCCCGGCGCGGCATGGATGATGCGCAGGTGCAGCGCGGCAGCGAACTGTTCGATCGGGCGCAGTGCGCACTTTGCCACGTACCACGCATGCAAGCCGGCGCAATCGAGGGTTTGCCGCAGATTACCAACCAGAGTTTCCTCGCCTATACCGACTTGCTGCTGCACGACATGGGTGAAGGCCTGTCTGACGGGCGTCCCGAGTTCGACGCCGGACCGCGGGACTGGCGCACGCCGCCACTGTGGGGGCTGGGACTGTCGCGAACGGTGACCGGAGACAGTACCTTGCTGCATGACGGCAGGGCGCGCAACGTGGCCGAAGCCATCCTGTGGCACGGCGGTGAAGCGGCAAAATCGCGCGACGCATTTGCGTCCATGCCGAAAGCAGACCGGGAAGCACTGGTCCGGTTTGTCGAGGCGATCTAGAAAGCCCGGGCAAGACCCGGTATCGGGCATGACTGCCAGGCGGTCGCAGGAAACAACAACGAGTTATTGCGGGACAACAACGAGCAAAGAATCACGACAGGCAGGGCATCGGTGAGGAAGGAACGGGGACATGGATCAGGACACGCTTGAAAGCCATCGCAAGCAGTTTCATGAGCAAGGGTTTTTCGTGGTGCCGGAACTACTGGACCAGGCCGAAATCCAGCGCTTCCGGGATGTCAGCGATGCGCTGGTGGAACGTTCGCGCAGTGTCAGCAAGAGTGACGACGTGTTCGATCTGGAGCAGGACCACACCAGCGAACGCCCGCGCCTGAGACGCATCAAGGCAGCGAATCGCGTCGATCCGGTTTTCAGTGATTTCATGCGTCACCCCGGGCTGCTTACCGTGCTCACCAACATCCTTGGCCCCGACATTCGCCACCAGCACGTCAAACTCAATGCGAAAGCGGCGGATGGCGGCGCACCGCTCGAATGGCATCAGGACTGGGCGTTCTATCCGCACACCAACGATTCGGTACTGGCGGTGGGCCTGATGATCGACGATGTCGATCTGGACAACGGACCGACGCTGATCGTCCCGGGCAGTCACCGGCCGCGCCGGGTGCTCGATCACCATCGCGACGGCGTTTTCGTCGGCGCGATCGACGCCTCGCGCAAGGAGGTCGACTTCGACAAGGCGGTGCCGGTCACCGGCAAAGCCGGCACCATCTACGTATTCGACGCATTTATCGTGCACGGCGCGGCGCGCAACAAGTCATCGCGAGTGCGACGCAACTGTTTCTACGAGTTCGTGGCTTCGGATGCGTGGCCGCTCGAGGGCGTACACGGCGATGACATGAAGCGAACGCTCGGACCGATCGAGTCGCGCGGTGTTGCCGGCGAGGCGATTGTCACGCCGCGACTGGCCGAGGTACCGGTGCGCCTGCCCTTGCCTCGCCCGTCCGGCGGCCACTACGGCTCGATCTACGAAGTGCAGCACGCGATGGCGGAACGCTTCTTCGCCTGAGAGCTGCGTGCGGGCTCGAAGCGGCGCCTAGATCCGCTTGAACCGGGCCATCGCTTCGGAGAAGCTCAGGCCCTTGCGCAATTCCTCTTCGGCTTTGGCATCGTCGCGTGCGTAGCCTTCAGCAAGTTCTGCAACCTGCGCAGCACGTTGATACGGCACTACGACCAGACCGGTTGAATCAGCCACGATCACATCGCCAGGGTCGACCCTGACACCGTCGATTTCAATCGGGACGTGAATTGCGTTGACCTTGAGCCGGGTGCGGCCGGTCGTCGCGACGCTATGGCGCGCAAACACCGGAAACCCATGTTCGACCATTTCGTCGATGTCGCGCACACCGCCGTCGACCACGAGGCCGGATACGCCCTTCACTTTCGCTGCGAGCGAAGCCATGCCGCCCCAGGCCGAACTGCGCGCGCCCTGTGCCGAGATCACGATCACGTCACCGGCAAGCGCCGCGTCGATGATCGCGCCAACACGAAAGTCCGCGGAGGTGTAATCACCCGCCTCGCCGGCCAGCACCTCGACCGCGACAGCGGGCCCGGCAAATGCCATTCCCGGAGCAACCGGGCGTAGTGAAACGGGACAGTTGATTTCCTTGCCAACGTCATCGAGCGCGTTGGCAATGGTTGCCGTGGGCAACCGCGCCAGACGCTCGACGAGCGCAGGCTCGGGCCGCGGGATTGTCGTTTCCGTCATTACCTTTCCCGGCTACCTGCGCGCAAAGGTACAGACCGTTACAAACGCTTGCATCGCTGACGACAGGACTAGTGATTGTCGCGCGGTATGCCTTTTTTCTTGTCGATCTGCTGGTACTTCACCGCCGGCTTGAGCACCATGCCGTTGGACAACTCGTCCACCATGCCGCGCTGTATTTCCTGCCACGGCGTCTGGCTTTCCGGAATCTTGAAGCCGCCTTTGCTCTCGAGCGCTTTTCTGCGCCGCTCGATCTCGGCCTTGCTGATCTTGATATCGGCTGTGCGCTTGTTCAGATCGATGCGCACGATATCGTTGGTCTGCAAAATCGCGAGGTTGCCACCGGTCGCTGCCTCCGGTGAGGCATTGAGTATCGACGGTGAACCCGAGGTGCCGGACTGGCGGCCATCACCGATACAAGGCAGTTCACCAATGCCGGCCTTGATGAGTTTCACCGGCGGCTGCATGTTGACGACTTCGGCAGCACCAGGATAGCCGACCGGGCCGACGCCGCGCACGAACAACATGCAGTTTTCGTCGATTTTCAGGCTCGGGCTGTCGATGCGCTTGTGATAATCCTCCGGCCCCTCAAACACGATGGCGCGGCCTTCGAACGCATTCGGGTCTTTCGGATTCGACAGGTATTTTTCGCGGAAGTGATCCGAGATAACGCTCGTTTTCATGATGGCGCTGTCGAACAGGTTGCCCTTGAGGTTGAGGAAGCCCGCCTGCTTCTGCATCGGCTTCTTGTACGACCAGATTACATTGCGGTCCATCACCTCGGCGCGACGGCAATTCTCATAGAGCGTCTTGCCGTTGACTGTCATCGCGTCCTTGTTGATCTTGCCGGCCTTGATCAGCTCGCTGACCACCGCCGGCACACCGCCGGCGTGGTGATAATCCTCGCCAAGGTACTCGCCAGCCGGTTGCAGGTTGACGATCAGCGGCAGGTCGTAACCGATTTTTTCCCAGTCGTCGTTGTTCAGTTTCACGCCGATATGGCGGGCGATCGCATTGAAATGGATCGGCGCATTGGTCGAGCCGCCAATAGCGGAATTGACGGCGATCATGTTCTCGAATGCCGCGCGCGTCATGATCTTCGACGGGCGCAGGTCTTCCCACACCATTTCGACAATGCGCTTGCCCGACAGATAGGCATTTTCGGCGCGCTCGCGATGCGGTGCCGGGATGGCAGCGCTGCCCGGCAGCGACATCCCAATGGCTTCGGCAAGCGAGTTCATGGTGGTGGCAGTGCCCATGGTGTTGCAATGGCCCACCGAGGGCGCCGAGGAAGCGATGATCTCGATATATTCCTCATGGCTGATTTCACCGGCGGCGATCAGTTTGCGCGCTTCCCAGACGATGGTGCCGGAACCGGTGCGCTTGCCACGGAACCAGCCGTTGAGCATCGGTCCGCCAGAGACGACGATGGCGGGGATGTCGACCGTGGCCGCTGCCATGAGCTGTGCCGGTGTGGTCTTGTCGCAACCGGTGGTCAGAACGACGCCGTCGATGAAGTAGCCGTAGAGCAATTCCACCAGCCCCAGATAGGCCAGGTTGCGATCCAGCGCAGCGCCCGGACGCTTGCCGGTTTCCTGAATGGGATGCACCGGAAATTCGAAAGCGATGCCACCGGCTTCGCGAATGCCTTCCCGGATGCGCTCGGCGAGAACGAGATGGTGACGGTTACAGGGAGAGAGGTCCGAACCGGACTGGGCGATGCCGATAATAGGTTTACCCGCCTGCAGTTCTTCCCGGGTCAAACCCCAGTTCATGTAACGCTCGATATAGAGCGCGGTCATTTCCGGATTCGCCGGATTCTTGAACCACTGCCGCGAACGCAGCCTGGTTGGATCACCTTTGACTGAGCTCTTGGCTGACTTGCGTGCGGTTTTACGCGCCATGATGTTCCTTCTCCCCTCTACCGTACCGGCGCCCGAGGCGATCCGGCGTTATTGTGAAAAAACTTTTCTATTATCGCGCCTTTTGTTCCTTCCGTTAACTGTTCTCGCGTGAGCTGTTGTCGTGCTAACGGTAGCGCCCCCGGTGTTCCAGATACAACCGCCGCTGCATGCAAAGACCGCCTGCAGGGTGCGCGGGGCAGCGCTGTTAAGCTAGAGGCGAGCACGCCTCAGGATTGGCGTGATCGCGACCTGGTAACCTTGACCGCCCGCCGCGGCCGCACTGCACCAGCACTATCGACCGGCCGCACTGCACCAGCACTATCGAGCGGCAAGATATCGGCAAACTCGCTTTTGGTAGCGGCGAGGCGGGACAGAAACGCCCTGCTCCAGGCGTGCACGTCTTCCTTCTTGATGGTGGCAAGCAAGGCCTTGTGGCGCTCGCGCCGTTCCTTCAGAGGCATGTTGATGGCCATTTGCAGCGCGTACGCAACCTGCTCTACATCATAGGGATTGACGATCAGCGCCTGTTTCATCGCCTCGGCAGCACCGGCGAAACGTGACAGGATGAGCACGCCGGGATCTTCCTCGTCCTGCGCCGCGATGTATTCCTTGGCAACGAGGTTCATACCGTCGCGCAGCGGTGTGACCAGCCCGACCCGGCTGGCGCGATAGAGCGCAGCCAGTTTGGGCCGGCTGACTGCGCGCCTGATATAACGAACCGGCGTCCAGTCCATCTCGCCGAATTCACCGTTGATGTCGCCTTCCAGCCGATCGAGCTCGCGCCGGATCTGAACAT
>JASFUE010000089.1:0-11005 GCA_050050435.1 Burkholderiales bacterium
TGCCGTTTCGCCCGGGCGCTTAACTTCCCATTGCCGCTCGGCCATAATGCCGTCTGAGACCCCAAGGTGCCGCAGGCAATCACCTCCAACCTTGGCTGATTCTTCCGATGCACGGCGGTGAAACAATGAATGACGTGACATCTCATACAGTGCTTTCTGCGACCGAACATGCGGACGCAATGCGAGAATACTTCACCGCGGGAACCGCACAGGCCCGTGCTCTGGGGAATCGCGGACCAATTCGCCTTGATTCAAACGGCAAACTTGACCGCGACATTCTGGATGCCTATTGGGAGCTCGGGTTCTACGTCTTCGAAGGCGTCGTCGGCGCGGAAGAGCTGGCAGAGTTGCGTGCCGACGTCGATCGGATGCTGGAGCAAGCACCGGTAGCACCTGGTGCCGAACGGGACGCCCAGGGTCGCCCTGCTTTCGGGTCTGAATTCGTCCGCCCGCCCTACCGGTTTGCCAAACCGTTGAGCGATCCGCTCGGCGGCACCGGCAAGAACAAGGGCCGGCATCCGGTGAAGATGCATGAAGCCACGCCACCCAGTGATGCGCCGGCCTATGTCATCGAGTTGCTGAGCGGCAACCTGCAATTGATGGATTCAGCGTTACGCCTGTACGGCCATCCCGGCTTACTGGCGGTCGCCGAGGCCGTGCTCGGTTCGGATTTCGTGCCGTACAACGAAGTTACCTTCATCAAGGAACCCGGTCTGGGTCCTTCAGTGGCCTGGCACCGGGACGGCACGACTCACTGGAATGCGCCGGACTGGGACCAAGGTGCCCACGGGTTCAACTTCATGACCCAGCTTTATCCGAGCACGGCAGGCAACTGTGTGTGGATCGTGCCGCGGACTCATAAAGAGCGCCGAATAGATATAAAGCAAATGGTCATCGATGCCGGCTCCGAGCGGATTGCCAACGCGATTCCATTGCTCGGCAATGCCGGTGACACGTTCATACTCAATCGCCAGATGGTGCATGGCTCGTTTGCCAATTCCTCGCCGGACCGGCGGGTGACCCTGAACATGGGATTTTTCCCTCGCAAACGTATCGAGGGCGTCACCACTTCCCATCTCGATGGCCGCATCGTCACGTTCAGCAGAGAGCAGATTCATGAACGCAGCCGCATGATCGCCATCGGAATTGATGCACGCCGACAGCGCTTTCCGGATGAAACACCGTACCGCTACCAGCCGCTGGCCGACGAAGAAGACGAAAACCGCTGGAATGAAAACACGCGGCGCAATGTCGTCAGGAACTACAATCTGCGCGACATGTATATCTAGCATCCCGCACTTGCACCCGACGATGCCTGAACGAATTCACCGTTTGCGTCTTGCCGTCCCGGCCCTGCCATGATCCGCGACTGCCAGGCATCGGATGCCGCGTCGATTTGCGAAATCTACAATCATTTCGTCTGCAATTCGATCGCCACGTTCGAGGAAACGCCGGTCACCGAGCAGGAAATGACGCAGCGCATCGGCACGATCATCGACCACTTGCCGTGGCTGGTGTCGGAGCATGACGGATCCATCACCGGTTTCTGTTACGCGTCGCCATGGCGCGTGCGCTCGGCGTATCGCCATTCGGTCGAGACAACGGTTTACCTGTCTCCGGATTTCGCCCGCCGCGGCATCGGCGCGAAGCTGTATGCGCAGCTTCTGGCGCGGCTACGCAGTCGCGATATTCATAGTGCGGTGGGTGTAATTGCACTGCCGAACCCGGCAAGCATTGCCGTGCACGAAAAAACCGGTTTTCGCAAAGTCGGGCATTTGCACGAAATCGGCCGCAAGTTCGGACAGTGGATCGACGTTGGCTACTGGCAATTGCAGTTGTAATCAAACGACCGGTCGGGGCGTAGAATGACTCTTCAAGCAGCGCAAACGCGGGCCTGCGTCATGTTGGCGCAATATGACATGCTAATATGATCAGCCGGCATCGGACTTCGTTGGTCACAACAGGCACATGCGATTGAGGAGATAGCAACGGTCATGGATCCAATCGTCGGACATGCCATCACGGTGTTCATGGGATTTTTCGCAATCATGAACCCCATCGCCAACACACCGGTATTTCTCAGTCTCACCGACGGCGCTGACGCCGGAACGAGGCACGCAATTGCCGCCAGGGCATTGATCGCTAGTTTCATTATCATTTCAGTGTTCTCAATTGCCGGAAAGTTGATCTTCCACCTGTTCGGCATCTCGCTGCCCGCCTTTCGCATCATGGGAGGCATTCTGGTCGCGCTGGTCGGCTATCAGATGCTGCAAGGCGGCAACCATTCCACGGTCCAGCATCCCAGCGAGGAAGACAAGCAGAAACATCTTGAATCCGACCAGGACGTTGCGATTACACCTATGGCAATGCCGATACTTGCCGGACCCGGCACTATTGCTACTGCAATGAGTTTCTCCGCCGGTGACAAGGTGTCACATCTCGTGGTGACAATCAGCGCATTTCTGATTTTGTGCGTGATCAGCTACGCATTCTTTGTATCGGGCGAGCGCATTGTCAGGCACATCGGTGAAACCGGGATCAAGGTCGTTACCCGCATGATGGGGTTGATTCTTGCCGTGATCGGCGTGCAGATGTTGATCAGCGGAATCGGTGGCGCCGTGCGTGCGTTTTCCCATGCAGGAGGCGGCTGACGCCGCAACGCTGACGGCCGGCATCTGTAGTGCGACAAACCGGTCCGGCAAATCCGGAGCTCTGACATGTCTCAAAACACCAATACCGTACGCCTGCACCGTATTCTTCGTGCGCCAACCGAACGCGTATATCGCGCCTTTGTCGAACCGGACGCCATGTGCAAATGGCTGCCGCCCCACGGATTTACGGCGACGGTCCATAAAAGCGATGCCCGTGTCGGAGGCAGCTATCGAATGTCATTCACGAATTTCGGCACTGGTCACACCCATTCATTCGGCGGCACCTACCTCGAATTGAATCCAAATGAATTGATCCGCTATACCGATCAGTTCGAAGATCCCAACCTGCCAGGCAAGATCGAGGTGACGATTACGCTGCGTACTGTTGTGTGTGGTACCGAAGTGAACATCGTCCAGGCGGGACTCCCACAGACCATTCCGGTGGAAATGTGCTACCTGGGATGGCAGGAGTCTCTCAACCAGCTGGCCAATCTCGTCGAGCCGGATATACCCAACGGCGCGTAAATCAACCACGGTCCGTTACAATTGGACCATCATGCATCCCCAATCCGCAGACATAGAACGCGCACTGGAATTGTTTGAGCCGCTGCGCGGTGCGCCAGCCGAGTGCCTGGAACGCCTGCGCAACGAAAGCAGTCTGATGGGCGTGAGGGCGGGAACGCATCTGTTCGACGAACACGCCTCGTGCTCCGCTTTCCCGATCGTGCTCGAAGGCATTATTCGGATTTCGAAACTCGGGCCGGACGGCCGCGAAATCACGCTCTACCGAGTGACGCCGGGTGAGAGCTGCGTTTTGACCAGCGGTTGCCTGCTTAGTGGAGTGCCATACAATGCTGTCGGCATTGCCGAAACCGATGTCGTGCTGATTGCACTCCCCCGTCCGCTGTTCGACACACTGCTTCAAGAACATGAGCCATTCCGGCGTCACGTATTTGGGCTGTTTGCCGCGCGTATGGCCGATCTGACATTGCTTGTAGAGGAGGTCGCGTTCCGTCGCCTTGACCAACGGCTCGCTGCATTATTGCTCGAGCGCGCACCGACAATACGTACCACGCATCAGGCGCTGGCCGATGAACTCGGCAGCGTGCGCGAAATTGTGACCCGGCTGCTTGGTCAGTTTGCCGCGTCCGGATGGGTGCAACTGGCCCGCGAACAGATCACCGTGATCGATGCGCACGCGCTGGAGGACTTCGCAAAAGGCGCCAGGCAGACTCGATTGCCTGACCGGGTCCGTGTGTAACCTGGGTCACATACCTTCGGGTCGCATCGCGCGATAATTAATGTATGGCGCATGCCATGCGCTGCTGACAGGAGAGCATCATGAAAAACAACGTTGGTAGAATTGACAAGGTCCTGCGCATCATTGTCGGAATCGCGCTGCTGTCGCTGATTTTCATCCTCGACACCGGTGCTCGCTGGTGGGGTTTGATCGGTCTCGTGCCACTTTTGACCGGGCTGGCTGGCTGGTGCCCGGCCTATGCCCTGATCGGCGCCAGTACCTGCCCGAAAAGCAAGGAAGCCTGACGCCGGCGCATCACCTCCGGCCAGGCGGTGTCCATCCGCCTGGCCATTACACCGCTAACTGACCCTGAAATCGCCGCAATGACCTCGGCCGCAGCACTATCGGGTGTCTGGCTACCCTGCCGTAACGGCTGACCGCGTCCATCGCATGGGTCGCAGTGGCCCAGCGCCCGTGCGCTGGGCCACCAGCCATATCAGCACTTCCAGCAGCCGATTCGACTGAACGATGTGCCAGTCTGGCCCGCTATATGCGGGCAGCATCGACGTTTCGCCCATCCGCGCGGGGCACCACTTGTACCAGCTCCGAACCGGGTAAACTATGTGCTTAAGGTAAAGTGGAATTTTCAGCCGAAGTCCGTCAACCGCAGCGCTGCCAATGACACCGTCCGGGGATATCGATGTTTGGCTTCCTTAAAAAGAATCGTTCGCTTCACCCGCTTGCAGACGACAAGGGTGCGAAGGCGTTCTTTTCGGAGCTTCCTGTAAGAGACCCGTACAGGACGCTCAAGGAGCTGGCTTTCTGGCTGGAAGCAACCCGCGATTCCGAGGGCCTGAAACCACAACGCGTTTTTGAAATTGTCGAAGCGCTCGACAATGCTGCCAGTCCTCATCTTCGCAAACTGGAACTGGAATACGGGGGCGGCGCGCGTCTGCAGCAATTCCAGGAAGTCCGCATCTTCGACACGGTTACCGAATTCTGGCGGCAACTCGGCGCAGCCTATGAGTACTGTCTTGCTCTGGCCCCGCCCGGTTTCGGAAAAGGTGGAGGGCTCAAACATCAACTCCCGGTTATCATCGGTCGGGCGCTACGCGCACTCGGCACCGAAATCCGGTGGACCCTGGTTCGCTACCGACCAGTCGAACCGGCCGTGTGGGGGCGGCTCGGATCGATCTACGCCGGCGGTGAGAAACGCTGTGACGTCAAGAAACCGATCTCCCTTTATTCCGCATCGGAATCCGCTGACACTGTGCAGGGCGAATACCTGAAACCGCTGACACTGGCGATGTCGGCGCCCGATTCACTGCTCTCGCCCGAGCTCGAGGTGGCCAACCGGGTCATCGCATTGCTTTCAGACCAATTCGTGATGCATTCTCAACCGACGGAGGGATGCAACTTCGTCGTTGACATGCTTCACGAGTCCGCGCCGATGCGCCTGGTGGAACCTTCGCAGCCAAAACCCGGGCTTCGTTACTTCGGTGGCGGCAGCGCCGTGGACGAGCTCGAGAAATTGATCAACCGGATTTCTGGTAACGGACTCGTCCCCTCCTCGATCAGCCTTCGGGGACAATTTGAACCGAGCCTTGTTGTCGCGGTGTTGCGCCACCTCGCGCTGTACTGGTCTGCCACGCCGCCATCACGCAAACACGAGCGCCGCCGGTCGGTCGAGCGCATTCATGTTGTTCACGGCTTCAACACGATCATCGACACCATCGCCGAAAGAGGCGATGATCTCGACTTTCGCAGCAACATAGAAACCTGGACAGTCGATAACGAGAGCGATGGTGGTTACGGAGCATTGATACCCAGTCTGGTGAGCGACTGGCTGCGGATCGGAAGCCTGCTTGGCATCAAGCAAGCCGACGACAACGGTTGGGGTGTGGGTATCGTTCGCCGCCTGTCAACTACCGATGATGCGCAACGTTATGTCGGTATCGAGTTCATGGCAAAGGGCGTAAGTCACGTCAAGCTGTTTAACCCCGGGCAAGACACAACAAGTGCAGGTCTTGCGTCTGCAGCCAATGATGCCGTACTGCTCCCCAGCGATGCAGAAGACAGCGCTGGTTCCGGTGACATTACCTTGCTCATGCGCCCGGGAAATTTTTCCCCCAGGATCAGCGTGCAGATGCGCGCTTACGACTACACCTACCTGCTGCTACCAAGACTACTCATAGAAGATGGCGAGGATTTCGATATTGCCTGCTACCGCGTGATGCCGCGCGAGAGCCAGGCCAACGCCTGACAAACCTGGTATTGCGGATCGAGTCCTTGCGACACCAATGCCGCAAGGCAAACCGTGCCTACAAGCCAAAATACAGACTCTTCTGTTGCTGATATAAACGCAACCCGCCGATTCCTTTTTCGCGCCCCACTCCGCTGTCCTTGAAACCGCCAAACGGCGTAGAAATTGACAGCTGCTTGTAGGTATTGATCCATACCGTTCCGGCTTCCAGCCCCCGCGCCACACGCCAGGCACGTTGATAATCCGCCGTCCACACTCCCGCAGCCAGGCCATAGGCCGAGTCGTTCGCCTGCTCCAGCAGATCGTCTTCATCGTCAAATGGCAAGACGCACAGTACCGGGCCGAATATTTCCTGCTGGCACACACTGGACCGGTTATCGAGCCCGGTGATCACCGTGGGCAAAAAGTAGGCGCCTTCTGCCAACTCATCGTTTGGCGGGCGATCACCGCCGGTGGCAATCTCGCCCCCCTCTGCCCGTGCCGTATCGACAAATCCGGCAACCCGGTCGCGGTGCGAAAACGACGACAGTGGGCCGAGTTCCGCGCCCGGCGCATCCGGCAAATCGATTCTGAGCGAAACCGCCTTGTCGACTACGCCCTCAACCACGCGCTCGTAGACGCTGCGCTGAACGAATAATCGCGAGCCGGCGACACAGGACTGCCCGCTTGCTTCGAATATGCCATCAGCAACCGCCGTAATGGCCGCGTCGAGATCGGCATCGGCAAACACGATATGCGGCGACTTGCCTCCCAGCTCGAGCGCGACCGGCATCAGTTTTTCCGCGGCGGCTTTTGCCAGCCGCCGCCCACTGGCGGTGCCGCCGGTAAACGATACGAACCGCACACCGGGATGGCGCACCAGCGCATCACCTGCAACGGCACCGGTTCCCGGGAGCACGTTGAGGATGCCCGGTGGCACTCCCGCATCGAGAGCGGCCCTGCCGAGTTCGAGTGCCGGAGACGGCGTGATTTCCGACGGTTTGAGAATGACTGCGTTGCCGGCGGCGATAGCCGGAGCCACTTTCTGCGCCTCCATGGTCAACGGTGAATTCCACGGCGTGATCGCCGCCACGACGCCATAGGGCTCATGCACGGCCATGGAGAAATAGGATCCCCGGGCCGGCGCCAACGTCTCGCCGGCCGTTTCGCATACCGCTGCGTAGTAACGGAAAATCCCCGCCGCCGATCGCGCCTGAGCCCGGCATTCGTTCCATACCTTGCCATTTTCCTGCATCTGCACCCGGGCAAACTCGTCCGCGCGCGATTCGATGACATCGGCCAGGCGTGACAGCAGGCGGGCCCGGACGTGCGGAAGCAATTTCCGCCAGCCGCGGTCGGCGGCGGCTTGTTGCGCAACAGCAACCGCGCGATTGACCTCTTCTGCGGTCGCGGCACAAACCCGGTAATTCGTTTGCCCTGTCGCCGGATTGATCGACTTGAGCCCTGCCTCGCTGTTGCTGCTCCACTCATCGCCAATCAACATGGGTTTGGCTTTGGTCATCAATTCCTCCGTCGGTTGCCCTGTCGCCCGGCCCGGTTGCAGGAACAAGTTCCGCTGCCCCCCTGCGGCGGGCGATAGCGGTTTGTTGCTTGCGATATCGCCAGTCAACGTCATTGTATCCGGGCGCCCGCGACACCGGCTCATCCCGGCGTTATCATTGACGTTTCGCCGGTGCCGGGAAACACGCAACGAGTCGTAATCGCATTGACCGGTGGCGGACGCAAGGCGCCGGCCGCTGCTCGCGCCACCGATTGGAGGGAACCATGCCAGACAGCAAGAGAACAAGGGCCGAACAACGCCAGCAAGCCATTGCCGACACCGTTGCACGAGTCAGGGAAATCGAGACCACGCAGGGTGCGAACCCGCAGTCACTGCAAGCAATCAAGGCGGAGTTGATCAAGCTCGCGGCCAAAACCGAATTGTTTCCGGTGGAGGATTTTCCGCCTCCCGCGCAGGCCGCGGGCAACCCCTCCTGCCTGTACCTGCTCTCCGAAGACGATGACCACCGGTTTGCCTTGTACGCCAATTCGACCAACCGGCGTTATTCCAATGCGCCGCACAATCACACCACCTGGGCCGTCATTGTCGGCGTCCATGGAGAAGAGCCCAACCGGTTGTACAAGCGCACTGCCGACAACGGTGTCGAGGAAACCGGAACCACCGTAGTCAGACAGGGAGCCGGCGTAGCATTCATGCCCGATGACCTGCATTCGCTGGATATACCCGGCGGTGCGCCGATGCTGAACTTCCACATGTACGGGCTCGCCATCCCGCAGTTGTTCAAACGCGAGTATTACAACGAGCGCGACCACAGCTGGCACTATTACCCGCCTCACACAGACATACGCGACGCGCGCGCCGGTTCGGCGCAACCCGCATCCCAGACCGCGTAATGGGTGCAGTGCGCAGCGTCACGCCGCAGGCCGTCAAGGCCATGCTGCGCGATGGTAATGAGTTCGCGCTGGTCGATGTCCGCGAGCAAGGTGTGTATTTTCATGAACACCTGTTGTTCGCCTCATGCATCCCGCTGAGTCATCTGGAACTGCGTGTTGCCGATCTGATACCGCGCCGTAACGCGCGGGTGGTACTGTGCGATGGCGAAGACGAAGGAATGGCGCGGCTTGCCGCCGAACGGCTTGCCGGGTACGGCTACGCAGACGTCGCCGTCATCTCGGGCGGCGTCGCCGCCTGGCGGGATGCCGGCTTCGAGGTATTTTCCGGCGTGAATGTCCTCAGCAAGGCGTTCGGCGAATACGTCGAGCACCGCTATGACACACCGCGTATCACCGCGCAGGAACTGGCCGCAAAAAAAGCGGCGCAGGAAAACATGTTAATCCTCGACAGCCGGCCAATGAACGAGTTTCACAACGTCAGCATCCCGGGCGGGATTGATTGCCCGGGCGCCGAACTCGTCTATCGTGTTTTCAATTCCGCGCCCGATCCGCAGACGCTGGTGGTCGTGAACTGTGCCGGGCGCACCCGCAGCATCATCGGCGCGCAATCGTTGATCAATGCAGGCATTCGCAATCGCGTGGTCGCACTCAAGGATGGCACCATGGGTTGGCAGCTGGCCGGCTTCACGCCGGCCAGGGGCGAAACCGCGCACGCAGCACCGCCGGATGACACAGCGCTTGCACAGGCGCAAACAGCCGCCGCGCGCGTCGCAGAGCGTTTTGGCGTCACCCCGATCGACCACGCCCGCCTCGAGCAATGGCGTGATGAAAGCCGTCAACGAACCCTGTATGTGCTCGATGTTCGCACACCGGAAGAATTCGCCAAAGGCCACCTGCCCGGCAGTCGGCATGCGCCCGGAGGTCAACTGGTACAGGCGACCGACGAATACGTTGCCACCCGCCACGCACGCATCGTACTGGTCGACAACGACGGCGTGCGCGCGACCATGACCGCTTCCTGGCTCAAGCAGATGGGTTGGGACGATGTGCATGTGCTCAAAGACGCACTCAGGACCAGCCTCGAAGCCGGGCCTGGGGTGCCGACATTGTGCGGTTTCCGAAGAGCGACAACCATTTCCGCCGGCGACCTGAAAGACAAACTCGCGAGTGATGATGTTGCCGTACTCGACTTCGCCAGTAGCCTGGAATATCGCAGCCAACACGTGCCGGGCGCATTCTGGGGCGTGCGCTCGCGCATCGAGCAGGCACTACGCGCTTTGCCTGCAGGCAAAGCGACGGTTCTGACATCGCCGGATGGACTGCTCGCCCATTACGTGGCAAACGATCTGTCCCGGCGCGACCCACCTATCCATGCGCTTGTGCTCAACGGCGGAACAGCAACGTGGGTCGCTGCCGGCTATTCGACTGACAGTGGCTCCGGGCACCTCACCAGTGAAGCCAATGACGTCTGGTACAAGCCGTACGAGCAGGCATCGGAGGTACGTGAAGCGATGCAGGGTTACCTCGATTGGGAAGTCAACCTGGTCAAACAGATCGAGCGCGACGGCGATGCCAGTTTTAGATAGAACCGGGTTTTAGATAGAACCGGGTTTTAGATAGAACCGGGTTTTGGATAGACCCGGGTTTCAGACAGCACAAGGTCGTGAATTGGTGCAAAGTACAGATCATCAACATAACCGCACCGCTGCGGGTCAACCAACGGCGTTTGCCCGACGTTGCCTGAAGGACTGGCTGGGTGCACCGGTGATCTGAACACAGCGTGTGCGCCGGCCGGTACCGATGGATGCAATGCAAATCAATAAGTACATTGCAAGGCAACAGGTTGGAACCGATAAGTTACGAACCGATACGCCGCAAACAAATATTTTGCACGCCAATACGCTGCAAACACATATGAGGAGACCGAAACCATGACGAATACGTCCGCCGCGAACATCAAGAGCGAGCAGGTTGATTACCAGGCCAATGGCGTAAACCTGAAGGGCTACATTGCCTGGGATGCAAACCAGACCGCCCCCCGGCCCGGAGTGCTGGTGGTGCACGAATGGTGGGGGCAAACCGATTACATTCGCTCGCGTGCACGCATGATCGCCGAACTTGGTTACTGCGGATTCGCCGTCGACATGTACGGCGACGGCAAAACCGCCACGACCCCGGATGAGGCCGGCAAGCTGATGAATGATGTATTCGCCAACATGGATGAAGGCGTTGCGCGCTTTCAGGCCGCGCGCGAGGCACTGGAGAGCCATTCGGCCAGCGATGCCTCCAAAACCGCTGCCATGGGCTACTGCTTTGGCGGCGCAGTCGTACTGGAGATGGCGCGGCGTGGAATGGATCTGAAAGGCGTCGCCAGCTTCCACGGCGCACTGGCCACGCAAACGAAAGTCGCACCCGGCAGCATCAAGGCGAAAATACTGGTAATGCATGGCAACGACG
>JASFUE010000090.1:0-10822 GCA_050050435.1 Burkholderiales bacterium
ACGAGTCCTTGCCGCCAGAGATGCGTTACTACGACGGAAATCCGCCGAAGGTCATGCATTTCGGAACGCCCTGGCCAGAGGGAAAGTTTGCCAGAGTGACGGAAACTGTGGAGGTCGCCCCGGGATTTCATCTGATCTTGCTTAAAGGTCCATGGGGTGTTGATCTGGACGTCATGGAAATTTCGCTGGCGATCGATACACCGCAAGGAATCGTGCTGATCGTTGGGTGCAGCCATCCGACCATCGAGAAGATCGTGGCGACTGCAAAGCAGACCATCAACAAGCCTATTCACCTGGTTCTGGGTGGTACGCATTTGCTGCCGGCGAAGGACGACCAGATCAAGCAGATCGCACGCTCATTGCGTGACGACTATCAGGTTCAATGGATCGCGCCCGATCATTGCACCGGGGAGCCGGCTTTCGCGATCCTGAGCGACATGTTCGGCAGCCATTACCTGTATGCCGGGGTTGGAACCACGATCACCTTTGGCGACAAGACGGTCAAAGTGGTAGGAGGCCCGGTCGATTCCGGGGTTAACGTAATGAACGAGACGGACCTGCAAGGCTATCGCGCGTTACTGGAGCAAAGCCCGGATGGTGTGCACATCCGTCATGCCGGGCAACGACATCGGACCCTTGCGCGGCAGAACTATTCGCGGCTCTGACAGTCGGCATCCCAAGTCGGGGTGGTTGTTGGGGGGCAGGCGCAGCGACAGCGTGCAGCATCGCGCCTGCTAACGCGCTTGCCCTTTTATTTGGTAACGCCGGGGAAGTCGCTTTCCGGATCTGAAAATCGGGTGAACAATGATGGGATAATAGTGTCCACGATGTATTGATTTGCCTGAAATCCATTTTGGCCTGGAGCGGATTACGTCCCGGGCTAAGACGCATGTGGGCACGTCTTTGTTGAACACAATTTGTAAGAACCCGGAAAGCGAGTAAATAGAAAGTGACCGTCATAAACAAGCATTTCGCGATTTTCTCTGGTGTTGTTTTAATGATATTGGGCAGTATTGGTGCGCATGCAGCCCCTGCTGGTGATGTGGAGGCAGGAAAAAAGATGGCCCAACAGATGTGCGTTGCGTGTCATGGACCGAAGAAGACGCTCAATGACGAAACGCCGATTCTATCGGGTCAGACTTGGCGCTATCTTTATCTCCAGATGAAGGACTTCAAGGAAGGCCGGAGAACCAACCAGCTAATGAATCCGCTTATGAAGGACATGAGCAAGAAGGACATGTACAACCTTGCGGCATATTATGCCGAAAGCAAATACGAGTCGGAGAATGAGAAAGGTGATCCGGCCCTGATTGACAAAGGCCGCAAGGTCGCGGAGGACGCGCTATGCACGATGTGCCACCTTGGCGGCTTCAAAGGCCAGAATGAAGTGCCTCGCGTTGCCGGACAGAATTATAGCTATATCGTCAAGCAACTAATGGCATTCAAGACGCAGGAGCGGACCAATGACGCCGGAACAATGACCGCCTATATGTCGGACGTGACAGAGGAACAAATGAAAGCAGTCGCAGCTTACGTAGCGAATCTGCAACTCAGATAATCCGTATGGCCGATTGGGGGGGCGCAACGTCGCGCAATCGGGAAGATTTCGACATATTTGTATTCCTCGGCACATCGCCGATAGCTTTTGCCTGTTAAGAGCAGTCGGCTCATGTGCGCATTGGGCCGATGCGGCGGGTAACGTCATGCGAGTGGTTCCTCTCATCCTATGATTAATATACCGGGTGGACGAAGAGGCGGCCTAGCGCACACCCGGTTCACGGGGGATCCTTGAACGTGCATTCGTCAGTCCAGGAAACACCTGTCGCCCGCGCTCTGCGACCGGTACGGGACTTTGCGCACTTTGAGGCGAGTAGCGGCCTCGTTCTGCTTGCTTGCGCCGTAGTGGCAATGGTGGCAGCGAATTCGCCGATCGCTCCATCCTTCCATGCGATCTGGGATACGCAGTTATCAGTTGGTCTTGGCGCCATGGAAGTGTCCAAGACCGTGCGCTTCTGGATCAACGATGGCCTCATGGCGATCTTCTTCTTCGTTGTCGGCCTCGAAATCAAGCGAGAGATTCTCGTCGGAGATCTTTCCTCGCCGCGTCAGGCCGTGCTTCCGTTGATCGCCGCATTCGGCGGAATGGTGGTTCCCGCCATTATCTACTTGTCATTCAATCCGGCAGGTGTCGAGGCCGCAGGCTGGGGAGTACCGGTAGCGACCGACATCGCATTTGCTCTGGGCGTGCTCGCGTTGTTCGGTCAACGCATTCCGAATACGCTCAAGGTTTTACTCACCGCTCTTGCGATATTCGACGACATTGGGGCGGTGCTGGTGATTGCCCTGTTTTACACTGACCATCTCACGTTCTACGCACTCGTCGCGAGCGGAATAATTCTGGGGCTGACCTTGCTTGCTAACTGGGTCGGAATGCGTAGCATGCTGATTTTCGGGATCCTCGGAGTTTCGCTGTGGATCGCCATGCTTGATTCCGGCTTCCATGCCAGTGTTGCGGGGGTATTGCTTGCATTCGCCATACCAGCCCGCGCTCACGCCGAATCCGGGAAATTTATCCGACATAGCAGGGCTTTGATCGACGAATTTGAGGAAACTACCGACCCCTCTGAAAAAGCCCTGGGCAACAACCGGCAGCATTCGCTGCTGGCCTCCATCAGAGTGGCCGCCGAGCGCGCTGGCACGCCGTTGCAACGACTCGAAATCACGCTTGGTCCGTGGGTTGCATTTTTCGTACTGCCGGTATTTGCGCTCGCCAACGCCGGGGTAGGACTGGACGTGGCTGCTGGCAATGCGCTGACACATCCTGTCCTGCTCGGGGTCGTGGCGGGACTCGTGATCGGCAAACCGGCCGGGATCATTGCGTTTTCCTGGCTTGCCGTCAGGTCTGGTTTGGCCGATTTGCCGGAAAGTGTGTCCTGGCGCGAAATCTGTGGGATCGGTAGTCTCGCAGGCATCGGATTTACGATGGCTTTGTTTATCGGAGGGCTCGCCTTCCCCGAAGGCGAGCTGTTACCGGTTGCGAAAATCGCCATATTGGGCGGGTCGCTGCTTGCAGGAACGTTCGGTTCGCTACTGTTGTGGACCACACTGCTCGAGCGTGAAGGAAAGTCGCCATGATTCGATTGCAGATAGCTGAACGATCCAAGATCCTGTTCTCATCCTATTGGTTCGTGCCACTACTGTGCTCTTTCGCCGCGGTCGCGCTCGTCGTCCTTGCAGCGTGGCTGGATATGCTCGCTGCGGGCGGCGATATACCTGTCCTGCCCTTTTTCGAGAAAGGCACGCCGGCTGGCCAGCGTGCGCTTCTTTCGACAATCGCCGGCTCATCCATTGCGGTTGCGGGGACCGTTTTCTCGATTTCAATGGTGGTTCTTTCGTTCGCCTCTTCGCAACTCGGACCGCGGCTCCTTCCCAATTTCTTCAAACGTATCAGTACCCAACTTGTGCTCGGCGGTTTTATCGCTACCTTCATGGCCGCTCTGCTGGTGCTGGCGCAGGTGACTGACAGCATAGGTGGTCCAAATCCGCATTCCTACGGTATCGGCCTGAGCTTCTCTCTGGCAGTGCTCAGTCTCGCCTTGCTCGTCTATTTTTTGCACAGTGTGTCTTCATTCATTCAGGCCCCATTGGTGATAGACGAAGTGGCGACAGATCTCGTGCGTGTACTGAAACAACAGACGGTCGAATCAGGTTCGGAATCATCCGACTGTCGCGGCGATCCAAGTGCCTTTTTGAAGAAGTTTGACAGGGACTGCGCGCGCATCGAGGCGCCAAGAGATGGTTACATTCAGGCAATCGATACAAGTCGTGCGTGCAGGCTCGCCGCGGAATATGATATCCGGGTGAAACTGCCACATCGGCCTGGGCAGTTCGTGTCGGGCGAAGACACAATCGCACTTGTTGTCCCGCCTGAAAGCATGGGCAGGAAACTGACAAAGAAAATACGCGAACTGATTGTAGTCGGTCCGCAAAGAACGAATTCGAAAGACGTTGAATACGTGGTCGATCAACTCGTCGAAATTGCGGTTCGCGCATTATCGCCCGGCATCAATGATCCGATCACAGCCATGAATTGCATCGACCGTCTCGGCGGAGCGCTCGGTATACTTTCTTCACGCGAGTTTCGCAGCAACGTATGCAGCGACGAGGCAGGTAGCCCGCGTTTGTATATGGAACGACTTACCGACAGCGGTCTTCTTGGTACAGCGTTCGATCAATTACGACAACACGCAAGTAATAATGTTGCAGTGTCAATCAGATTGATGGAGATGATCGCATCTGTGGGCGCGCGCGTCTCCAGGAACACACTCAAGCAAGGCCTGCGCGACCAGCTTGATAAACTGTACGCGGCATGCCGGCGTGACGTGGAGGGAAAGGCAGACCGGCACGACATCGAGCAGCGTTATCATGAAGCCGTGAACGTGTTGTGCCCGCCGGGCTCAAGCACTGTATCGTAATCTTCTTCCTTTAATTTACCGAGCCCGCCTCGAGCAGTGTTTGCAGGCCGTTAATGCGCCTTAGGGAAATGGGCGTGCATCACGGCGATCGGCTCGGCGGTGAGCTGCTGTGTGATCGAGCTTTTCGGCCTGATCGGCTTTTTCTCATCTGACGTTTCGGGATCTCTCGGGCGGTCGTTCCCGGCGGTGACGCTTTGTAATGCTGATCGATGCGGAAACCACTTTCCTGTTAGCATCTTGGACGTCCGCGCGAGTGGGCTATACAAACAACAAACGGAGGAGCACGTAATGAGTAATTTCTACGGCGAAGAGCATCGCGCCTTGCAGGACCAGTTTGATTCCCGGCGCCTGGCGGATCTGCTCGAAGGCGGCTTTATTGCCAACGAAGTCGATGACAACAGCAAGGCCTTTATCGAGTCACGCGATATGTTTTTTCTGTCGACGATTGACCAGAACGGAAATCCAACGGTTTCATACAAGGGCGGTGAGCCGGGGTTCGTCAGGGTCGTCGACAACAAGACCATTGCCTTTCCTTTTTATGATGGCAACGGTATGTTTTACTCATGGGGAAATATTGCTGGCAATGCCAAGGTCGGCTTCCTGTTTATTGATTTCACCACGCCTAACCGGTTGCGCGTGCAAGGCACCGCCAAAGTCGACATGAACGATGAGTTGATGATGGAGTACACCGAAGCCCAGGGAATTGTGCGTGTGACGGTGGAAGCCTTGTGGCCAAATTGCCCGCGCTACGTGCACCGTTATGAAAAGGTCAAGACTTCGCGTTACGTGCCGCAGAAGTCCTGTGACACACCGCTCGCGGGGTGGAAGCGCATTGATATTGTTCAGGACGCATTGCCGGCAGGCGATCAGGGCAAAGCCGAGCAGGCCGGCGGTCTGCTCAGTGTCGAAGAATGGTTCGGAAAAGTCGCGGAAGGAAGCGAAGAAGCCTGAGTCGAAACACGTAAGCCGCGTTACCTCGTCGTCCTGGCGGGAACGCGGCGGTCCGCGTCGGAGTCGCGAATCATTTCGATAGTGGATGTGCTCTGACTATTGTCAGTCGGGCAGCCTCGGCGAGGCAACTTAACGCAGCGACGAGATCGTATTGCGCCAAACCTGGCCCGGGGGCGGCAGGTTCAGATCCTGCGCGGCGCTCTCGGCAAATCGTTCGAAGCTGGGGTGGTGAAACCATTCCCAGGCTCCCGCGCCGACGACGGCAATGCCCAGAACCGCGATGAGCACGCCAAACGTGATACGCGGCAATCCGACAAAAACAAACCGCAGTTTGCCGCCATAGCGGTCTGCCACGATGATGATGACCAGACCGAGCCCGAGCAAGAGTAAGCCAATGCCGGCCAACAGCGGACCGGGGCGCTCGGAGAGAAAATTGAGCAACCGTGTCCAGAGGCCGAAGTTCAGCGCATAAGCGCTGCCGATCGTGACCAGCCCGACGAGCAGTTGCATCATTCCGACAATGACTGAAGGTGACCCCATCCAGTCATCCCATCCGTAATCGGAGAACCGCATGGACATTTGCCTGCTGATGATCGCTTCAAGTCCCGCGAGCGCGAATCCGAGCCCAACGAGAGCGATACCCAGTTCGACTCCTTTGGGAAGGCCGAAGAGCTTGCCGGCAACAACTCCCAGTATGCCGATCCCTAACAGGCCGTATTCGATGAACGCGGTGATGCGCATGCGGAATACCTCTCAGCAAAAAACAGTGTTCAATGTGATGAAGCGCAAAAGCCGCCTGATATGCGCATGAAAGACGTGCAGATCGAACTGGCGGATGTCGGCACTTGACGACAGCCTGACCGGCAATGTCAGCTCGGTGATTTCGTTACCGTTAACCGTCCCCCGCATGGTTTATGAACCTGGCTCTCTTGAAGGCAAGTTTCTGTTTCCATTGCTTTGCGCAACCTTGCAGGTATTGCATAAAGCCTGCCAGGCTCCTTCATACATCCTGCCGAGTCTTGCATCCGTATGCCGACGGGGCCCCGCCAAATGACGCTTCGCCTACAACATGTCGGCGATCAGGTCGGTGAGGAAGTCATGCCACTGGCTGGGGAACGGTTCGGTCAGCTCCACCGAGCTTTCCATATCGGTCAGAAACACCCGTTGCAATAACTCGTCCACGAATGGCGGATGGGAGGTGGCAATGTTCAGTTCCCGGTTAACCTGCAGACTCAACGCATCAAAATTGGCGGAGCCGAGACAGGCCCAGCCATCGTAAATCGCGCCTTTGACATGCGACATCCTTGGATAGATGTAAACGCGGATGCCGTTGGCGATCATCTTGTTTGCGGCAATGGCATTGGCGCGGTCAATCAGGCCGAAATCACTTCGTAAGGGCAGGATGACACGCACGTCGACACCACGCCGGCGCGCCATGACCAACTCGTAGAGAATGGCATCACTGGTGAAATAGGCGTTCTGGATGTAGATGCGCTGTTGGCTCGCACGTATAGCGGTTATCTGCGATTTCAGGATTTGCGCGTCTTCGGGGCTGGTTTTCAGTACCCGTACCGGGTACATATCGTCGGTCGCGGTGTTGACCGGTTTGACCCTTGTCAGCAGTGCAAGCAACTCTCCGAGTGGCCGTTGTCGTGCCCAGGTTTTGTCGAAATCCTCCCGTAAGACGTCAACGACAGGGCCATTGAGTTGAAACATCAGATCGTGCCACTCGTAACGGTACTCGCGGCCAATGTTCATGCCGCCAACGAAGGCGACCCGATCGTCAACGATTATTGATTTGGTGTGATCACCGGTCAGCCACGGATTTGCCAGTATCCGAACCTCGATGTCTGAATCGGAGCTGAGGTACGGCACGATGGAGCCACCGGCCGAGACACTGGCTGGCTGGTGTTCGGGCTGGGCCACTGCGGCGCCGATTGTCCCAAGGCCGTCGAACATGATGCGGATGTCAATGTCTGCGGAACGCCGTTTTAACAAGTCGGCAAAAGACAACGCATAGTCGTCATTGTCAAATATGTACGTGCGCAGACGCACCGACTTTTTCGCGCCAGTGATCGAATCAATCAGCGTGGGGAAAAAATCATGGCCGTCGATTAGCGTCTTGATGCGCCCCTTCGGTGCCGATGTGCCGGTAATCTCGTCGAGCGTTGACTCCCATTCAGTCAAATCCATGCCGGGCCGATTAGCGACGGGCGGGACGGGCTCATGTGCGATCGGCAACCTTCCGCGCGGGTCCAGCATGCTGGTGGTCGATCGGGTTGCCAGCGTGAGCAGGCGAGCCAGTGCCGAAACCGGTTGCTCGACAATGACGCGAACATGCGAGGTCGTAAGGTGTTTGGCGGCTTCAATCGTTGCCGACACCGGCGCCGATTGCGATGCTGGTAGAGACGTTGGCGGCGAGCGAAGGAATAACGCCTGCTGCCTGCCGAAGTCGAGAAATACGAATGGATAGCCCCCTTCGGAGTCGTCCCCGGTATTCAGCAGCGCAAATTTCGGCGGCTCGTTTCCCTCTGCAAGTGCCTGCCGCACTCCCGGCATCGAGTGGGAAATGACCTGATCGAGTCGATAGGTTTTCCCGACTCGCACGTTGTCGGGCTTGAAGACCAGCGGCACGGTTCGCAGCGTGCCGAACTCGTCGTAGTAGTGAAACAGGTCCTGTTCATCAAGTACGTTCACAACGCTGCCGAATCTACGATCAGTCGGTGTTATCGAAATCTGCACTGATTTCAGTATCTGCTGCCAGTGGACTGCGTTGAACACAGGCACCGGAATTCCGTTCTGGGGAGCCCAGTGTTCGGCGGGAAGGTCTGCGATATCAACGATCACCGGTGCTGCATTGCTGTTGCCCGCTACCGATGACCTCGTCGGGGTTTTCTCAAAGAAGATCCGGTCAGTCGACGTAGTCCGATAGTCCGTCGTCGTTTCGCTCCGAACTTCGATATCTAGCCTCCCTGCGTCCAGATAAGCGGCCCGTGCAACCGGGACCGGCGACTCGCTATCGAGGTCGCGAACGATCGCAGGTACCGGGACGACCTCCGGACGTGGTGGCGGCGTGGTGCAACTGGCGAGAACAACGGTTGCCAGCAAACACGCTACCGGAAAATACTGCCTCGTCAGAATTGTCTTCGGGATAGTCTCTGTCAATAGGGGTGTCCCGTGCGTGGTGCGGCCGGCTCCTATCGACCGTGATATCTGTAACGAAGTAACACGCCGATCCGTGTCATTGCGCGAGCATCGTCATCTGCCTGTCGGGATGTTGCATTTAGCTCTGATCTGATGCTTCATCGGCGCGGATTTGCTCAAAAGTGCGCTCGCGGTGCTTAAGCCACCAGCCGTACTGCACCGGCCAGCCGTCCATGGCATCGGCCGGTTTGCGTCCCAGTGTGATCTCCGCCATCTGCGGCCAGCACGGATTGACCAGCGCTTCACGGGCAATGGCGATGAGGTCGGCTTTTTCCTGTTGCAGGATGCTTTCGGCAAAAAACGGATCGATAATCAACCCGACAGCCATCGTCCTGATGCCGGTTTCGCGGCGTACCCGTTCGGCGTAAGGCACCTGAAATCCCCAGGTTCGTTTGATTCGTGCTGCCGTGGCCGAGCCAAACAGACCACCCGAGGAGCAGTCGAGCACATCGATTCCACGCGCCTTCAATTCCTTTGCAAAGACTACTGTGTCGTCCATAGTCCAGCCGCCTTCGAGTCCGTCCACCGCCGACACACGGACAAAAACCGGCTTGTCCTGCGGCCAGGTGCTACGCAACGCTTCCGCGACTTCGAGCGGAAATCGCATGCGCCCGGGAAGGTCGCTGCCGTAACCGTCATCACGCGTGTTCGATACCGGCGACAGGAACTGGTGCAACAGGTAACCATGAGCCATATGAATTTCAAGCACGTCGAAACCGGCCGTGAACGCGCGTTGCGCTGCTTTGACCCAATCATCCTTGAGCACACCGAGTTCGGAAATGGAAAGTTGATGCGGAATAATGTGTCCTTCGCCCAGCGGTTCGGCAGTGGGCGCGACGGTCTCCCACTTTTTCTCGCCGCGGGCGAAATCGTCTTCGCTAAGCGCGCCATTGCCAAACCACGGCCGCTGCATCGAACCTTTGCGCCCTGCGTGCGCCAGTTGTATCGCCGGTGTGACATGTTGTGTTTTCATGAAGTCGACGATGCGCTTGAGCGCAGGAATGTGGGCGTCTGACCATAGTCCCAGATCGCCGTTGGTGATACGGCCTTGTTCGGTAACGGCCGTGGCTTCGACAAACACGCAACCGGCGCCACCCAGGACCAGCCGTCCCCAGTGCGCAAAGTGAAAATCCTGGGCAAGGCCATCGATTGCCGAGTAGGTTGCCATTGGTGCGATCACGACGCGGTTCTTCAACTCGATGCTGCGAAGGATGGTCGGGGTGAACAGTTTCGGTCTGCTCGAACCCGTGACTGTTGTTGTGGCCTGGTTCATGGCGAATGCTTTCAAAGACGCACGTCAGCGTTGTTGTTTGAAATATTCGAACGAGAACGTATCGTTTCGCTCGACGATGTGGCCGAACGACGGCTCCGGGAAATGGGTTGCGCAGACAATGGTTTTGCTTTCGCAGCAGCGCTCGAGAAATCCGCGCCGGGTCCTTGCCGCGAGCGCAGAGTCGATATCCGCACGCATGACCCAATCGGGCTCGAGGCACTGTACCGGGCTGTGGATGCAATCGCCAGTGATGACCGCACTTTGACCTTTCGAATTCAGCTGTACGCATACATGGCCCATGGTGTGCCCGGGGGAGGGCACGAGCCGCACCTCATCATCGAGTGCGAAGTCGCTCGCGACCAGTTGTGCCTGCCCTGCCTGCATGATCGGCAAAACACTGTCAACGAAATGCGCAACAGGTTTCCGTTCGTGCAATGCAAGCGTGCTTTGCCATTCAGTTTCGGTAAACAGGTATTTTGCTTTCGGGAAGGTTGGCAGCCATTGCCCGTTGTGCAATCGGGTATTCCATCCCACGTGATCCGGGTGCATATGGGTACACATCACGTAATCGACCTGATCCGGCGTGACACCGATTCCCTTGAGACGCGGCAGAAAGGTATTGAGTTTCATCATGTCCCAGAACGGGCGAGCCGGGCGTGGTTTGTCATCGCCCACGCAGGTGTCTACGAGTATGGTGTGGTGTCGTGTACGAACGAGAAATGCCTGTATCGTCAGAATGATATTTCCGGTATCCGGCAGATATCCCCAGGGTGCCAGCCATTTTCCGTGATGCGCCCAGTCTTCTGGAGTCGTTTCCGGAAAAAACTGCATTGCCACGAAGTCGGCGCAGATTGATTCGACGACGCGGTGGATAATGATGTCGCCGATGCTATGTTTTGTCATGATCCTGAATGTTCGT